>JBJONJ010000424.1:0-3151 GCA_046051905.1 Verrucomicrobiota bacterium | reverse complement strand
GGCGGATGCCGCGCTGGAAACGAAGACCGTCCTCTCCCGCTACCGCGGCCTCGCCTGCGGCGTGAAATACGCCGAGGCCCTCAAAAGCCTGCGCCCCGGCGTGACGATGGAGCTTTGAAGGGTTTCACGCTTCTGAAACTTGCATCTCCAGACCTGCTCCTCTATCGCCGCGCATGCCCTCTGACACTCGTGAAGTCATCCTCGAAGCCCGCGAACTCACCCGCGAGTTCGACGGCGTGAAGGCGCTCGACCGTTTTTCCTTCCAACTGCATCGCGGCGAGGTGCTCGGCCTGCTCGGTGCCAATGGCGCGGGAAAAACGACGGCGATGAACTGCCTGCTCGGCCTCACGCTGCCCACGGGCGGCGATTTGTTCGCCTTTGGCCTGCCGCTGCACCAGCACCGCATCGCCATCCTGCAGCGGGCGAATTTCTCCTCCGCCTACACCGCGCTGCCGGGGAATCTGCTGGTGGGGCAGAACCTGCTCGTCTTCGCCAAGATCTACGGCGTGCGTGAGCCAAAGAAAAAAATCGGCGAGCTGATGGAGCTGCTCGAAATCTCCCACCTCGCCAAACGCGTCACCGGCCAGCTCTCCGCAGGCGAATCGACCCGTGTGAATCTCGTGAAGGCCTTCCTGAACGATCCTGAGCTGCTGATGCTCGACGAGCCCACGGCGTCGCTCGATCCCGACATCGCCGACAAGGTGCGCAAAGTCGTCCGCAAGGTGCAGCGGGAGCGTGATATCGGCATCCTCTACACCTCGCACAACATGCGGGACATTGAGGAAGTGTGCGACCGGGTCATTTTCCTCCACAAAGGCAAGATCGTCTGCCAGGGCACGCCCGCCGAGCTGCTCGCCCGCTCCTCCACGAACTCGCTGGAGGACGTCTTTATCAAAATCGCGCGTGACGGCGAGATCATCGACTGAGTCAGTGAACGCTTTTTCGTGATTCCAGTGTTCGACATTGTGTCCGGCTTCGTCATTCTCCGGCCCTCATGTCCAACTTCCGACCTCTTTTCTCCGCGCTGAAGACCGAGATGCAAAAAGCCATCGTGGGCTACGATGAGATGCTCACGGATGTGCTGGTGGCGATTTTTTCCGGCGGACATGTGCTGCTGGAGGGCGTGCCTGGGCTGGGGAAGACGTTTTTGGTGCGCACACTATCTCAGGTCATCGGCCTGGAGCCGGGGCGGGTGCAATGCACGCCAGACCTGATGCCGGCGGACATCCTCGGCACTCACATCGTGGGCGAAGACGAGCGAGGGCATCGCACGCTGCGCTATGAAAAAGGCCCTGTTTTCAAGAACCTGCTGCTGGTGGATGAGATCAACCGCGCCACCCCGAAGACGCAGGCAGCGCTTCTGGAAGTGATGCAGGAGCGCTGCGTGACCACCGGCGGCGAGCGCCATCCGCTGCCGGAGCCTTTCCTGGTGCTCGCCACGCAGAATCCGATGGAAATGGAGGGCACCTACCCGCTGCCGGAGGCACAGCTCGACCGTTTCATGTTCAAGATCAAGGTCCCCTTCCCTGACCTCGATTCACTGGTAGAAATCTCCCGCCGCACCACGGGCTTCACGGAGCCGAAACTGACCGCGATGGCGAGCGGCCAAGAACTCATCGCCCTCCAGCACGAGCTGGCGCAAATGCCGGTGGCTGATCCAGTCGCCCATTACGCCTCCCGCCTGATCCTGGCCACGCATCCCGAGCAACCGGACGCCCTGCCGGAGGTGAAGCGCTATGTGAGCTACGGCAGCAGCCCGCGTGGCCTGCAAAGCCTCATCCGCGGTGCCCGTGTGTGGGCGGCGGTGCAGGGCAGCACGGCGGTCTCCACCGATGACATCCGCGCCATCGCCCATGTGGCGCTGCGGCATCGCATCATCCTGAATTTCGAAGGCGAGGCCGCCCAAGTGAAGGTGGATGACCTCATCACGAAGCTGCTCGACCAGGTGAAAACCCCGGCGGCGCAGGCGGCGTGAGGCAGGGAGATGGAGTTCTGGAGTCTGGGAGTGTTGGGAGACAAAAATCCATCACTCCTTGTCCGGCTGATCACTTCGTCAGCGGAAACTGCGCCCGCAGGAGCTTTTCAGCCTCCGCGAGAGCCGCTTTGTCTGGCGGGTTCGCGATGACGTTTTCGAGTTCTGGCTGGTCGGAGGTGTGATCGTAAAGCTCGCGGGACTCGACCGCGCCGGTTTTCCAGTTTCGCCACTCGGTGTAGCGCCACTGGGCGGTGCGGACGCTGTATCCCATGTGGGTGGGTTGCTTGTCTGGCGTGCGATCAGGATAGGCCGGGCGCGGATGCTGGGTAAAGGCAGCCGGTTTGACGATGACGGCCGGGTTTTCGAGCACGGGCACGAGGCTGGAGCCCTCGAGGCCGGGCGCGGGTGGCAGGCCGCAGAGGGCGCTGAGCGTGGGGAAAATGTCGAGCATTTCCACGAGGGCGGTGGTTTGCACGCCAGGATGCCTGGCCTGCGGTGGAGCGATGATGAATGGCACGCGGGCATCGAGCTCGAAATTGCTCGTTTTGGCCCAGAGACCATGCTCGCCGAGGTGATAGCCATGATCCCCCCAAAAGACGATGACGGTGTTTTCGAGCATGCCCTGCGCTTTCATGGCCGCGATGACCTTGCCGATCTGCGCGTCCATGTAGCTGATGCCGGCGAAGTAGCCGTGACGCATTTCAGCGATCTGCTCGGGCGTGGGCTCTGTTTGCTGGGCGGCCGGGCCGAGGATCTCGGTGCTCTGATGAAAAGCGATCTCCGGGGCATCGGTGGGCCGTGCGGGGTTCAAAGCCGGGATTTTCGAGCGGTCGTAGAGGTCCCAATACTTCTTCGGGGCATTGAAAGGGGCGTGCGGCTTCCAAAAACCGAGCGCGAGGAAGAAGGGGCCGCTCTTTTTCAGTTCCGGCAGGATGCGCACGGCCTCGGCGGCCACGCGACCATCATAGTAAGCCTCGTCCGGCACATCGTAGCACTCGCACATGCCCACCGAGCCGTATTTGCGCAGGCCTTCGCAGTGCTTCGCGTGGTTCTCCGGCAGCGGACCGGAGACCTGCGGGGTGTCGTCGCCATGGTTGGCGTAGTGGAGGAACTCGGGCGCGGACCACGACCGTGCATCCCCCTTGTCCTTCGTATGCCAGTTGTGGAAGAGCTTCC
>JBJONJ010000423.1:0-6637 GCA_046051905.1 Verrucomicrobiota bacterium | reverse complement strand
GCCGTTTTCTTTGCGGGCGTAGTGACCGGTGGCGATGCCTTCAAAGCCATTCTCCTGCGCCCAGTCCCACAAGACGCCGAATTTCATCTCGCGATTGCACATCACATCGGGATTGGGTGTGATGCCGGACTGGTAACCTTCGAGGAGGTATTTCACGACCTTCTCGCGGTATTCCGTCATGAGATTGACGACGCGAAACGAGATGCCGAGCTGCTCCGCGACGGCGCGGGCGTCTTCGATGTCCTCCTCCCACGGGCAGTGACCGATGATGTTCTCCTCGTTGATCCAGTTCTTCATGTACACGCCATGCACCTCATGTCCGGCACGCACGAGGACCGCAGCGGCCACGCTGCTGTCCACTCCGCCTGACATGGCTGCGAGAATCTTCATCGCCGCATGTTTCGGCGGGGCGTGGCGGGCGTCAATGAGGTTGCGAAATCGGGTACGGATGACAGCCTTCGCCCATGCCACGGCAAACCCGTCGTCGAGGGAACTCGTATACCTGCCTCCAGGATCATCGGCAGCCTGGCCGGTGGGTTGTCGGAGTCGGATCTGGCACGGGAGTATGATTGAAGCCGGGAACAGATCCGGGCGGGATTGAATTTTGCGGGTGCGCTGGTGGAACAGGAATCGTTTCATCCTTGACGAGCTTGAGCCATATCGTCATTCGCTCCTAGGGGGGGAGCCGCGGCTTGATCTTTCCCGTCAACGGGGCAGAGGGGAAGGCATGGCAAAGATCGAAAAGGTGCCCACGGGCGAGTTCCACTCCGGCTATGGCTGCGTTATCATGATGGCGGCGGCCGGCATGTTTGGGTTCATTTTGTGGTGGGGCTGGTATTCGCTGAACACGATGGACCGTGAGATCGCCGCGGTGGCAAAGGAACAACCGGCCGTTTTGCCAGCCATCACGCCCGTGGCAGACCTGCTAGGACGAGTGGCGGATTTCGCCGCCGCGGCCAAGGCAGGCCCCAAGGCCTCGCTGAAGCTTTCCATGGCCGATTTGAATGCCCTGATCCTGCTGGCCCCCGATGCGGGCAGTGGCAGCTACAAGGACATGCTGCGCGTCAAGGGCTTGGATGCCGCCAAAGCGCTGATCATCACCGAGGCGAGCCTGCCGATGAACACCGCGAAGTTCTGGGAAGGCACGAAGCGCTACCTCGTGGGCGAGATCGACTTCAAACTGGAGTCCACGGCGGCCGGCCCGGACGCGAAAGTGGCTGCCGTGCGGGTTCCGGGCAAAACAGTGCCGGAGGAGATGGTGAAGGGCATGCAGATGTATGGCTACCTCGGCCCTTGGCAGAGCCATCTGGAGATCGGGCCGGTGTTGAAGGCCATCACCTCGGCCAAAGTGGAGCCCGATGGTATCCTCCTGGAGGTGACGAAATGAGCACCCAACTCCCACAGCATCCCAACACCTGGAAAACCCTGTCCACACGGGAGACTTACTCGAACCCGTGGATTCGCGTGCGCGAGGACCAGGTGCTGAATCCCTGCGGCGGTCCCGGCATTTACGGCGTCGTGGAATACAAAAACCGCGCCATCGGTGTGATCCCGGTGGATGGCGAGGGCTTTACCTGGCTCGTGGGGCAGTGGCGCTACTGCCACGACCGATACGAGTGGGAAATCCCGGAGGGCGGCTGCCCGGCGGGGGAATCCCCGGTCGAGGCGGCCAAACGGGAGCTTTTGGAAGAAACCGGCATCGTGGCGTCCCAAATCGAGCCCCTGCTCACCGGCATCCAGCTTTCCAATTCGACCTCGAACGAGCTCTGCGATGTCTTTGTGGCCTCAGGGCTGACTTTCACACAGCCTGATCCGGAGGCGACGGAGCAGCTGGAGGTCCTGCGTCTACCTCTTGCCGAGGCCATCGAAATGGCCCGGGACGGCCGCATCCGGGACAGCGTGAGCGTCATCGGGCTGCTGGCCCTGGCCTGCCGGGGCGAAAATAACCTCCACCCCGGCATTTGACAGAGCGGGGGAGGCGATTACTATCGCGCCCCTTTTTCCCCCAGGGGCACCCCATTTATGGCAACCACCCAAGTCATCCTCAAAGAACGCATCAAAGGCCTCGGCGCTGAAGCCGATGTGGTCAAAGTGAAGCGCGGTTTCGCACGCAATTTCCTTCTGCCCCAGGGCAAGGCCTACGAGGCCACCAAGGGTAATCTGCGACACACAGAGCGTCTCAAGGCCGTCCGTGCCGAACGCGAAGCTGCTGAGATGGCCGAAGCCAACAAACTGGCCTCCAAGCTCAAGAAGGTGAAACTCAAGCTCAGCCTCGCCACCGGCCAGGGCGGCAAGTCCTTCGGCTCCATCACGACGATGGACATCGCCAAGGGCCTCCAGGAGCAGGCTGGCATCGAAATCGACCGTCACCAGATCGTGCTGGAGCGTCCGATCAAGAACACTGGCAGCTTCGATATCGAGATCAAACTCGGCTATGATATCAGCGCTGAGATCAAGCTTGCCATCGCCGCCTCCGGTGACAAGGCCGCTGAGGGTCAGGATGCCGCCGACGAGAAGGCTGCCGAGTAAGTCTCATCTCCATCCATTTGCAAAGCCGCGTCGAAAGACGCGGCTTTGTTGTTTTCACAGATGGATGGGTTTTGGTTTCAAGTTCAAGTTCCAGGAAAAGAGCCCGCTGCGAACAAGCACGCTGGCGACGCGGGCCAGCTTCACTCGGGGATGCCATCGGGCGAAGTTTTCTCCCTTGTGGATGGCTTCACACGCCACCGCCGAGACTCGAAACCTGAAACTAGCCCCCCCAACCTCAAATCAGCCTCCGCGCATTTCTCAGTCCGTCCGCCGTCATCACCGCCTGATGTCGGGAGGCGACCATGAAGTCGAGATAGTTCTGCCACTGCATGGGACGCAGCGAGGCGATGCCGAGGGCGCGGCGGCTGTAGCCGTAATCAGCGATCTCCCAGCCAAACTCCGAATGGCGGTTCCGATATTCCTGGCGGTGGATCCACGCGCCGAACTCATCTTTGCGCCAGATCTCGGGATCATTCCCAGGCACGGTCTGCGCCAGCGCCCAGACGCTGCGCACGATGTCGGCATCGTAGCCTTCGACCATATCCTCATCGGACCTCATTTGCCCAAAGCCTGGCTTTTCTCCGTGGCGGCACGCACCGCCTGGATGAGGGCGTTGCGAAGACCATGCTTTTCGAGCTGTTCCAAGGCGGCGATCGTGGTGCCGCCCGGGCTGGTGACCTCATCACGCAGCGCGGCGGGGTGCTTGCCCGTTTGCAAAACCATCTGCGCCGCTCCGGTCACGGTTTGGGCGGCAAGGCGCAGCGCTGCAGCGCGTGACAGTCCCATTAGCACGCCACCATCCGCGAGGGCTTCGATCACCGTGTAAACATAGGCTGGGCCGCTGCCGCTGAGGCCCGTCACCGCATCGAGCAGCTTTTCGGAGACTTCATCCGCCGTGCCAACGGCCCCGAGGAGTTTCGACGCCAGTTCACCATCCGCGGCGGTGGCATGCTGGCCGCGGGCAAAACCAGCTGCACCGGCTCCCACGAGCGCGGGCGTGTTTGGCATGGTGCGAATGACACGCTGACCTTCACCAAGCCAGCTCTCGAGTTTCGCGATAGCGATGCCCGCCGCGATGCTGAGATACAAGGGACGGTTTTTAGCCTTCCCGAGGCTCACACAGAGTTTTTCCATATCACCAGGCTTCACGGCGAGAATGACCACATCCGAGCCTTCGGCCACTTTGAGGGCTGTTTCGGCCTTGGTCCGGCATTTGAGACCTTCTTGCAGTGCTTTCACGGCAGCAGGCACCGCATCGCAAAGCGCGACGCTCACGTTTTTCGCGCCGAGGGCCGATTCAATGCCGCGCAGCAGGGCTCCGCCCATTTTCCCACATCCGATGAGTCCGATTTTCAACATAGGTAGTGATTGTGCGAGCGGGAGTGGCTTCGCGCAAGCCTGCGTTGCACTTCAACGCAGGCTGGCGATGCCGCGCGGCAGCTCATGCAGGGCTGCCACTTCTCCGTCCGTGAGCCCACGACTGAAAACCGCGAGGTCATCAATGCGGCCCACATAGGACGCGCCGAGCACCAGCGCCACTTGCGCCGGGTCCCATGCGAAGGTGAGGTTCCAGTTTTCGATGCGGCCCTGCAGCTTGCCATTGATGAAAAGGCTGCCTCGAGGCTTCGGCTCCTTCGCGTTCACGTTTTCGATGGTGAAGACCACCTGCGTCCACACCTCGCGATGAAACGGGGCCTTTGAAACCTGCACCATCGGGCGTTTTTCAAACGGAATGTCTGCCCATTGAACATGCGTGGGATTCCAGATGTGGGCGAGCGGCCGGATGGCGTAGCGAAAGAAGCGCGGTTTTTCATCCTTCGACCATTCGAGGAAGATGAAACCCTTCTTGCCATCATCACCCACGATCTGCACCGGATCGCAGTAGCCGGGCTCCAAGTCCTCATCCGGCGAAAGCCTCAACCAGGCCGAGACCGTGGTGCTCCAGCTCTTGTCATTGTAGCCGAGCACGTTCACCCCGCTGAACTGCGGCCGCGTGACACCCTTTTTCGGAAAATGCAGGCAGCCGCCGAATTTCCCGCCAACGACATCTAGGTTCACCTCCTCGTTGAAGGTGGCCGGAATGGTCTCCTTGCCTTTTTTGATCAGGCAGGCCTTCGAACCGGTGCTAAAATCCGCGTCGAGCGTGGTGTCAAAAGGGGCGTGGAACACGAGGACGGACTTCAGCGCCTCCTGGGCAGGCAGCGGAAGCACCGTGCTCAGTGCGCACAGGACAAATGAGAGCGGTTTCATGGCCCCCAACCAAACGGGCAACTCGTGCGCTTTTTTGCCCCTGCCTTCACATCGCGGCGAGGATGTCATTGCGGGGTGAAAGGCACGCAGCTACGCTGCCTAATCATGAAAAGCCTCCTGCTCGCCGCTGTCACTTCTCTGCTCTGCTCGCTGCCTGCGCTAGCCGGCACGCCAGACGCCCCGACGATCAATCCCTGGGACCGCCACGCATTGGATTTCGAGACCGGCATGCTCTGGAAGGTCGGCGGAGACACGCCGCTCCATTACCGCATCGTGCCGTTCATGGTCTCGTGGCGTTCCCCTCGCGTCATCGGCCACGATTTTGACAACGGCGCCGCCCTCATCGTGCGCAACCGCCTGACCTTCATGGCCAACTGGTTCGAAACCGGCGCGGAAAACCGCTACCTCGGCATCGCCGGCGCTCCCTCCATCGAACTCTGGTCGCCCTGCAAATGCTGGGCGCTGTTTGGCTCCATCGGCGGCGGCATCGGCCTCGTCGATTCGCAGGGCGTGGTCGGCAGCCAGGGCCGTGACCTCACCTTGAACTGGTTCGGCCAGCTCGGCGTCGAGCATCGCCTCAATGACCATCTCTCTCTGCGTGTGAGCAGCTACTTCCAGCATCACTCGAATGGTGGCGCCACGAATCCCAATCCGGGCCTGAACTCCCTCGGAGCCCTCGTGGGCCTCGGCTGGACATTCTGATCGCTGCCCACCGGGCCAACGCACGCTGAAAGAGCCTCCGAGGGCCTCCCGTTAGGCTTCGCGCCCTCATGCGAATTCTCGCCACCACGCTGTTTCTCACCTCTGCCGCCTCCGCGGCGGACATGACACATTTCGAGCAGCGCATCCGTCCGCTGCTCATCGAGAACTGCATCGACTGCCATGGCCCGGAGAAGCAAAAAGGCGGCCTGCGCCTCGATTCGCGTGCCGGCTGGCAAACCGGGGGCGATTCCGGCCCGGCCATCGAGCCTGGCAAACTGGATACCTCCCACCTTTGGAAGGCCGTCAGCTACACCGATCGCGATTTGAAGATGCCGCCCAAGCGCAAGCTCAAGGACAGCGAGCTCGCCGATTTGAAGCTGTGGATCGAAGGCGGCGCACCCGATCCTCGCGAGGAGGTCGCCTCTGCCGCGGGCAAATCGAAGTCAGTGCGTGCCGACGCCAGTTTTTGGTCCTTCCAACCTCCCAAAACCATCAAACCGCCAGCCGTGAAAAACACCGCCTGGCCCACGAATGCCATCGACCGCTTCATCCTCGCCAAGCTGGAGGAAAACAACCTCTCGCCAGCGCCGGATGCCGATGTGCAGACCTTGCTTCGGAGGCTGTCGTTTGATCTCACGGGGCTTCCTCCCACAGCGGAGCAGAGAGCAAAGCCGCTCGAAAAGCTTGTTGATGAACTTTTGGCCTCCGATGCCTTCGCGGAGCGTTTCACCTCCCACTGGCTGGACATCACCCGCTTTGCCGAGTCCTCCGGCGGCGGTCGTTCGCTGCCATTCAAGGACGCGTGGCGCTTCCGCGACTACGTGCTCGAATCGTTTCGCGAGAACGCGCCCCTTGATCGCATGATCACCGAGCAGCTCGCGGGGGATTTGATGCCGTTTGAAAATGCCGCGCAGCGTCGCCGTCAGCTCACCGCCACCGGTTTCCTTGCCCTCGGCCCCACGAATTACGAAGAACAGGACAAAGGCATGCTGCGCATGGACATCGTGGACGAGCAGCTCGAGACCATGGGCCGCGCCTTCCTCGGCATGACCATTGGCTGCGCCCGCTGCCACGATCACAAGTTCGATCCCGTCTCCACCCGCGATTACTACGCCCTCGCCGGCATCCTGCGCAGCACGAAGACCCTCAAAAACTA
>JBJONJ010000422.1:0-3022 GCA_046051905.1 Verrucomicrobiota bacterium | reverse complement strand
CCTGGTCATCGCTGATGATCAAAACAACATTCGGCTGCGCACCCAAGCACGCAGCCGAAAGCAGGAAGAGCAGAAACAGAACTCGCATGGCCGTCTGAACGACGGCACGCGGCGCTTTACTTCACCTTGAAGAGCTCCACGTCGAAAATCAGCGCCTCGTTCGGCCCGATGTCACGTCCCGCACCACGGGAGCCGTAGGCGAGCTTCGAAGGGATGTAGAAGCGGAACTTGGAACCTTCCTTCATGAGCTGCACACCTTCCGTCCAGCCAGCGATCACGCGATTCAGGGGGAATTCGATGGTTTCGCCGCGCTTGTAGCTGCTGTCGAAGACCTTGCCGTCGATCAGCGTGCCTTCGTAATGCACTTCCACGGTGTCCGTGGCCTTCGGGCTCTTGCCAGTGCCTTCGGTGATCACTTTATATTGGAGACCGCTGGCGGTCACGGTCACGCCTTCTTTCTTGGCGTTGTCTTCGAGGAATTTTTCACCTTTGGCGAGTGCGATGTCGGACATGATGGGATGGGATGGGGTGGGTTAAGAAGCGCGGAGACTAGCGGCTTCAGGCCATCTGGCAAGCCTCTTGGCGTCGTCCGCGCTCTATGACTTTGTCTTCCTTTCCATGTTTAGATCATGGTTGCCAAAACGAGGTCCAATTGGTTAAAAGACCCAGTAACCACCGCCTCGCTGCCCGATGAACAAAAAGCAGCCCGCTCAGCATAGCCTTTACAGCGATCCGCAAAGCCTTCTCACAGCCAACAGGATGGCACGGCCATTCAGCCGCCTCCTCGCGACGGCGTTTCTGTGCCTTGGGCTGCATGCCGCCAGCGCTGTGTCCGTCGAGTTCCACCAAGAGAGTCATGTGCCCATTATCACTGAGTCGTTCGGCGCAACAGGGCAGACGATTGACATCACGCTCAACTACCCGCCCAGGACAGGAGCCGAACTGATGGTGGTGCGAAACACGGGGATCGACTTCATCGACGGCACCTTTAGTAATCTCGCCCACGGCCAGACCATCTCGCTCGAGCATGACGGCGTGGCTTATGATTTTGTGGCGAATTACTTCGGCGGGACAGGAAACGACCTCGTGCTCATGTGGAAGAACGTCCGGGCCGTCGGCTGGGGCGCCAATTCAAATGGTGAACTCGGCGACGGCACCTTCACGAGCCGCGAGGAGCCGGTGCCCGTAGCCGCCAGCGGCGTGCTGGCCGGCAAGACCGTCATCGCAATGGCCCCCGGCTACTACCACAGCCTGGCGCTTTGCTCGGACGGAACCGTCGCAGCGTGGGGAATCGGTTTTTATGGCAACCTGGGCAATGGTTCGACCAGCTTGAGCAATGTTCCGGTGGCGGTGGACACCACCTCGGCCATGTCGGCCTTGAGCGGCAAGACCGTGATCGGCGTGACCGGCGGCAATTTTCACTGCCTGGCCCTTTGCTCGGATGGCACGCTGGCAGCCTGGGGAGCGAATTTCGCAGGCCAGCTCGGTGATGGCAGCGACACGAATCGCAGCCTGCCCGTGAGGATCGATTCAGGGGTGCTGGCTGGCAAAAAAGTCGTGGGGATGGCTGCTGGCACTGCTCACAGCCTGGCGCTCTGCTCAGATGGCACCGTGGCCGCCTGGGGATCTAATTTCAATGGACAGCTCGGTAATAATTCAGCGGTCAACCAACATAATCGACCAGTGGAGGTGAACGCCGCCCTTGGTGTCTCAGCCCTGCACGGCAAGACCGTGACACAATTGACCGCCGGCGGGTCCAGCAGCCTGGCGCTATGCTCGGATGGCAGTGTGGCCTTTTGGGGAGGGAGTGGCGGCACCAACGGCGAAATGGTCCCCGTAACCATCTTCACAGGTAGTATCTCGGCGCTGGCCGCAGGAGATGCACACTGGCTGGCCCTCACTGATTATGGCAGTGTTGCCGTCTGGGGCAGCGGCACCGGGTCGGCGGTTCCTATTGGGTTTTCCATTTCAGGCCCCCCTGCGATCAGCATCGCGGCCGGGTTCTCACACAGCATGGCCCTGCTCTCTGATGGCACTCTTTTTACCTGGGGCAGCAGCCAGATCATCAATGGCACTTTCCACCCCATGACCGAGGCCGGCATCCGCTTCAGCAAACTGCAGTCGAGTACATCACGCCATTACTCTCTGGCTTTGGCCGCTTACCCCAATCCCGAGGCAGTCCGGCGGAATTGGCGTCAGCAAAAGTTTGGCGATCCCGCAAACAGCGGCATCGCCACCGATGATGCCGACCCGGATCACGATGGCCTGCCAAATCTGATGGAGTATGCCCTGAACCTCGATCCCAATGCCTTCACGCCTGCGCCGATGGAATTGTACCCCAACGGCACAGATTTACAATGCTACTACACCCGCAGCGGCACCGCCCACGCCGCCGGAGTGACGTATCAGGTGGAATGGAGCGATGACCTGATCACCTGGTCCACCACCGGTGTGATCGAGGAAATGACCTACAATGGAGGCTCCACCCAGCATTTGCAGGTCACACTCCCCGCTGGCAGCGGCGACCATCGTTTTGTGCGCCTGCGTGTCGAGTAAAGCGCCTCACGCCATCTGGCAAGCCCGTCCACCATCCACCTGATGCACCACCCCGCTCAGCGCGTCCTTCTCCGCCCAGTCGAGGTTCGTCGTGGTGATGATCTTCTGCGTGCCGTTGGGCAGCAAACTCAGCAGCGCACGTCGCCGATGCGCATCCAGTTCACCGAAAACGTCGTCGATCAGCATCAACGGAGCCTCGCCGCGTGATTTTTCCAGTACCTGGGCTTGGGCGAGCTTCATGGAGAGCGCAAACGACCGCTGCTGGCCCTCGCTGGCATAGGTCGTCGCATCGCGATCATTCAAAAACATCGCGATGTCGTCCCGGTGCGGCCCAAAGGCCGTCGAGCGTGATTTGGACTCCTCCTCCCGCATGCCTGCCAGCGCCTCAAACAGGCTCCCGGCCTCAAACGTGCTCGTGAAGGCAATCCGCGTGCTTTCCGCTCCTTCGCTCAAATGCGCATGCGCC
>JBJONJ010000421.1:0-5879 GCA_046051905.1 Verrucomicrobiota bacterium | reverse complement strand
TCGGAGGCGCGACGCCATTCCGCGAGGATCTGTTTCGTGTGCGTGATAAAGTCATTTTGATTTTCGGCGGGGATTTGTAGGCGTTTCGCGAGCTCGGCGAGTTGCGAGGCCTCTTGGGCTTCAGCAGCGTTCCAATCGGCCTCGCTGCGGGGTTTGGGACCGTGGCCTGGCAACCACATTTTTCGCCACGTCTCGCTGACGAGCACGCCGGGATTCGGGTTCATCTTGTAAAGGCTGTCTTCAAACACTTGGACGCCTTTTTGCGCAGCGAGGCCGTGCAGGACGGGCTTGATGAACTTCTCGACCATTTTCGTCGCACGCTCGCGCCGGATGTCGCCCTGCGCCCGACGCAGCGTGAGCACTTTGGCGTCGTCTTTAGAGCGATTCGCTTTTGTCATCTCTTCCATGATGGCGGCTTCCTTGGCCTGCAACTCCATGTCGGGACCGAGGGCCTCGTAGGCGATGTCGAGAAGCTTTTTGCCGTCAAAGGCCTGGTAGGCCTCAAAAACCATCTGCGAGATGCCAACTCGTCGTGCATCGGTGAACTCGCGCTGCGTGTCGCGTGCGTCCGGTTCATGTGAGATGAGGGCCACAAGCGAGTCCCAAACCTGCTCGGCGCTCATGCGACGCAGCAGCGGGCCGGGAAAATGATACACGGAGCCAACGGTGTGCGCCTCTAAGCTCGCCTGCGCCTGATACACGCGGGTACGTGCAAGGATGGCGAGAAAGGCCTTCATGTCATAGCGCAGCTTGATCATGAGCTGCACTAGATGCTCCTCCAACTCGGGGATCATGGCTTTCGTGTCATCACTCAGGTTGTCGAAGCGCTCCGTGACCGGCATGCCGAGCATCTGACGCCACAGGCGGTTGACGATGACCCGCGTGAAGCGCGGATTCCGTGGCGAGGTGAGCCAGTTCGCGAATGCCTCGGCGGAATCCTGCCCCGCCGCGATGGGCGCTTCCTCGCCCATGAGCGAGGCAGGCTTCATCACATCGAAAGGCTGGCCGTCAGCCTCTTTGAAATCATGTGGCAGCTTCAAAACGCTGTCCGCTTTGCGATTCAGGCCGATGGGGCTCAAAAGCTGCCCCACAGGATTTTTGATGACACCGACGACAGGCCGGTAAAGCATGTCATCAAGTCGCTGTTGCTTGCGAGCCTCTGCTGCCTTTCCGCCATCGGTCGCGGTTCTCTTTTCCGCTTTGAAATCTGCCTCGATAAGATCCTGGCGTCGTTTGATTTCGAGGCGGGCGCCTTCAAAGGCCTCGTTCACCAACTTGTTGGCATGCGTGTAGGCCGCGAGATGGTAAAAGTCAGTCTGAAGCCACTTGTCGAAGGGATCATCGTGACATTGCGCACACTCGATTCGCGTGCCGAGAAAGATGCGCGCTGTGATCGCCATGTTGTCGAGCGGCATATCGGGATCGCGCTGGTAGTAGCCAATCGCCGGGTTGTCCCAGGCGAAGCCTTTGGCGGAGAGCATCTCGCGGACGAAGATGTCATAGGGCTTGTTGCCGCGCAGGCTCTCGCGGATGTAGCGTCGGTAGGCGGCTGGGATGACGTTGGAGGTATTGACGTAGTGTGACTTGTAGCGAAGCACGTCAGCCCAGACATTGAAGAAATGCGAGGCATAGCTCTCGCGTGCGAGCAGATCGTCGATCAAGGAAGCGCGCCTGCTTTCACCCGATTCGAGGAACTGGTGTGCCTCCTGCGTCGTCGGAATACGCCCGGCGAGATCGAGATAAACACGCCGCACGAAGGTCTCATCACTCGCCGGTGGATTCGGCATGACCTTGCAGGCCTGCCAATGAGCCTCCAGGACACGATCAATAGCCGCGGCGTGATATTGTAGGCTGTTTTGGGCCGGCGCAGTGTTCGCGATGCAAACGATGCCGAACGAGAAAATGAATCGCTTCATGCAAATAGGCTCGTGGCGGGCTTTCCCTTGTTCGCGACGGTAAAGGGGCGCATCGTGGGCGAGTACACGATTTGCTCCAAGGGCAAGCCAAGCGCGTAAGCTAGCGTGGCGTTGAAATCGGGCACCCGAAGCGCATCGGACTCGATTTCAGCACCTGTTTTGTCGGTTGAGCCAAAAACGGTGCCGCCTTTCACGCCGCCGCCGAAGAGCGCGGAGGAGAAAGCCTTGGGATAATGATCGCGGCCCTTGTTCACATTAATCTTGGGCGTGCGGCCAAACTCGCTCGTGACCACCACCAGCGTGTCTTTGAGCAAGCCGCGCTGGTGCAGGTCCTCGACGAGCGTGGCAAGGCCGGCGTCGAGCTTTTCACAGAGATCTGGGGTGCCGACAAAGTTGTTCGAGTGAGTGTCCCAGCCATGCAGGCTCACCTCCACAAAGCGGATGCCATGCTCGATAAGACGACGAGCGAGCAAGCAGCCCTGGCCAAAGGGATCGCTGCCGTAACGCTCGCGTAGCTCTTTCTTCTCCCGCGTCAGGTCAAACGCGGCGATGTCGGCGCTTTTCATCATCTTGAACGCACCGTCGTAGGCCTCGGCATAGGCCTTCACCTCACGCTGCGGATACTTTTTCAGGAACAAGCTATCAAGGTCGCCGGCGAAGAGCATGCGAGCCTCATGCGCGTCGGGTAAGAGGCCTTGGGGCAATTCGATGTCGCGCAGCGCGACCTCGGGATCGTTGATGAAAAGCGGTGTGTGCACCGGTGGGAAGAAGCCCGCCCCCGGATGACGGCTGGCATTCCCGATGTAGGCGCTAGCGGGCAGCTCGGAATTGCCCGGCCCGCGGAAGTTGCTGAGCCACGCACCGAGACTGGGATGCAGAATGGTACCGCGCTCCTCGTAGCTGGTGTGCATGAAGTAGTTTCCCGGGCCATGCGCCCCCTGGGTGGAAGTGATGCTGCGCACGAGGCAGCCGTGATGCATCTGCTGCGCCGTGCGCGGCAGGTATTCGGCCATCTGTATTCCATCCGAGCTCGTCTTGATCGCCTTCGTGGGTCCTGCAGTCTCGCCTTGCTTTGGGTCGCAGGTGTCGATATGGCTCATGCCACCATCCATGTAGAGGTAGATGATGTTCTTCGCCTTTGCGCCCCCGGCAGGCTTCGCATCCGCGGCAAACACACGCGGCAAATGCACGCCCAGCAGCGTGCCGGCCGCCCAAGCGATGAGGTTTCGACGATGGAGGGGATGTTTCATGGTCGCTCTGTTTACACGTCATCAAGACGCGGACTTGCCGCGAAAAATGCGATGGCTTAAAAATCCAGGCCTGATGAATTCATGGTCTACCACATCGAAAGACCACACCAGCTGGATGCCTTGCCAGATGGATTTGGAGATGGCTAACTTGGCGCTCATGCGGTTGATTAGAAGGCTGTTGCCATGATCAAACAGCGGCACAATCCGTGTCGACTCATGAAGATATCCTCAGGACTAACCATCGCCGCTTTTTTCTTTGGCCTTGAATTGATCAGTTGCACAACACCCAAGACCATCGTGATGCCTGAAACGTCACTCACCCAGCGCACATTCCCTTCAATACAGGTCAAAAATCTCACCGATGAGACGAAGAGCTTCCCAGCCGGTTTTCCGGGTGAGAGAACACTTCTCCTGATCGCCTTTGAGCGTGAACAGCAGGACATCCTGGATGAGTGGGTTGCAAAACTGAACCTCCGCAAGGCGGGAGCGCCCGGGTGGCTGGAGCTTCCGATCATTGATGACCCTGGTGCTTTTATGCGCTGGTTTATCGACAATGGAATGAAAAGCGGCATCCCTGATCAAGCAATGCGCGCCCGTGTCTTCACGATCTACACGCCTAGAATAGCCTTTGTCAGCCACCTTGGACTGCCTGATGCTAGGCAAGTGCATCTTGCCATCGCTGATCGTGCGGGGCACATCCTCCACCATGTATCCGGCAGCTGGACCGCAGCAAAGGAGCGGTCCTTACGCGCCGCGCTGAGATGATTGCCAGCTATGACAAAGTGGATGAAGCGAATCAATCGTTCAGAGAACCGCTGTAAAACATCTTTTCTCAGCGGCCTTCGATCAAAGGTCTGCCACGTCAAAGACGGGAGGCGAGCAGATTGGCAGCCGGCGTCACGCTTTCCTGCCGCCCTCGAGAGATTGATCTTGCGATCCCCCACGTGGTGATAGAGGCCAACATGCCTGCTGGAGTGGCAGGCTGCAGATGTCTCCGCTGGTTGAGGGGCGGTTTGACCTCGGTAGCCGGCAGTCATCGCAGGCGGCCAGCCGCAGTGGGCAACGACCGGTTGGTGACGCAAGCCCCCCCATTCCGTGAAGGCGATCGTGTATAGCCAATAGGACCGGCCCTCTTCCGCCATGGCAGCTCGCAGGAGCCGCCGCCGGGCTGTGTCACCACACGTTTGCATGTTCAGAGGTAACTCTCGTTGGCAAACGGGGAGATTTTAGGGCAGACAGGTCACAAGGCCTTCCGATACAAAAGACCTTCCAACCATGAAAATCCGACTCCATGCCCTTTGCGTCTTCGCCCTGGTCTTTTGGGCCTCGACGGGAGGTTTGCAGGCACTCAGTACCGCGAGGGAATGGAACGAGCAACTGCTCAGCGCTATCCGACAGACCATTCCGAACCCGCCGCAGCATGCTCGGAACCTGTTTCACATGGCCACGGCCATGTACAATGCCTGGGCGGCCTATGACAAGACAGCCGTGGGCTACCTGCAAAACGAAAAGATCTCTCCGCTGCCGTCCGATATCGAGGCGGCGCGGCATGAGACGATCAGCTACGCGGCCTATCGCGTGATAAGGGAGCGTTTTACCTCGACGACGCTGCGGAGTGCCTTTGATGCGAAGCTCTCCGCACTGGGTTATTCGCCCACCACTGCCCAATCGGCCATCACCACGGCCACGACACCAGCGGAGCTCGGCAAGCGCATCGGTCAGACCGTGCTGAACTGGTCGGCGAATGATGGCTTTGATCAAACTGGCTACCCGCAAGCCTACACCGTCAGCGTGAACCCGAACCTGAGCCCCAGCCTAGCGCTTTCGGTGCTCGGAACGAATGCCAGTTTCGTCGGCAATATGCCACTCGGCTACGGCATCCCCGTGGGCACGAATCCGAACTTCTGGCAGCCGCTCGATCTTGCCACGAGCGTCTCGCAAAACGGCATTCCAGAGCCCGGCGGCACGCAGAGCTTTCTCGGCGTGCAAAGCCTAGCGACGACACCCTTCAGCCTCACTCGCAGCGATACCACGAAGCCCTGGCTCGATCCTTTTGGTGGTCCCTCGCGGCTCAGCTTTGGCGGCGTGACGAGTTCATCGGACAATGAATACAAGCAGCAGGCGCTTGGTGTGCTCATCGCCAGCAGCCAACTGAATGACAGCACACTCGTGAACATCTCGCCCGCTGCCATCGGCAACAACCCACTCGGCAGCGACAGCGGCACGGGCTTTGCCACCAATCCCGTCACCGGCGGCAGCTACTCCACGAACCATGTGCAGCGTGGCGACTACACCCGCGTGCTGGCGGAGTTTTGGGCCGATGGGCCCCATTCCGAGACACCACCCGGCCACTGGCACGTGCTGGCGAACCAGGTGGCGGACAATCCGCTCACGGTGAAGCGCCTGCGCGGCACCGGCCCCGTCGTGAACGACCTCGAGTGGGATGTGAAGGTCTATTTCGCCCTCTCCGCCGCGACGCACGATGCCGCCTGCGCCGCGTGGGCTTTGAAACGCTACTACTCCGGCCCACGACCCATCACGATGATCCGCTACATGGCGAGTAAGGGGCAGTCCTCAAATCTAGCCGACCCTTCCTACCATGTGCAGGGCCTGCCGCTGCTAACCGATGTGTGCGAGGTGATCACCAACACGAGCGCCGCGGTCGGTGGCAAACACCGGAACATCTTTGACGTGAACACTGGCCTCCCCCGCC
>JBJONJ010000420.1:0-8049 GCA_046051905.1 Verrucomicrobiota bacterium | reverse complement strand
ACCGGAACCTTGGCCTTCGCGGTCCAAAGGATGGCGTTGAGCACGAGTTTGCGCTGGTCGTTGTTGGCCCAGCCTTGATGGAAGTGACCGCCGGTGAAGCCGAAGCCGCGTCCGCCATCGGGACGCTCCGCTGCCCAGGCGACGTGCTGCTTTTCCTTGTTCTTCACGGACTCACGCACGGCGGGATTTCCGCTGTGATGGCCATCGGGGCGGCTCATCGTCGAATCCGGGGCCACATCGCTGAGGATCGGCGTCACGCCTTCCATGCCCTTGCGGAAGCGCATGTAGAAGTACCATTCATCGTTCGTGCCAAAGGGCTTCACGCCTTCGCTGATGGGATGCGCGGGCAGTTCTTTGAAGTTCGCGTCCCAGTGCGGGTTCACGCTCCAGTTGATCTCAAAG
The DNA here is from genome assembly GCA_046051905.1 of Verrucomicrobiota bacterium. Lineage (GTDB taxonomy): Bacteria > Verrucomicrobiota > Verrucomicrobiia > Verrucomicrobiales > Verrucomicrobiaceae > Prosthecobacter. Next base: position 7,647 of record JBJONJ010000420.1, on the reverse strand, counting down.
CAGCCGCCCATCCAGTCGATGAACTCCTTGTTGCCCTTCTCGATCGTCGGCTCGACCGCGTAATGCAGCGTGAGGAAGCCGCAGCCGCGTTTCATTTCTTTGTCGAGCTGCGTGAGGCGGCCTTCTTGCAGCGCGGGGTGTCCGCCGCCGCCGTCAGAGTAGATCACGACGGTGTCGGCTTTGGAGAGTTCTTCCTGCGCCGGCCATTCGCCGTTGAGGTGGAATTTGATGTCCACCTGATCCGCCGCGCCTTGTTCGAGGCACTTTTTGAGAAGCTGGATGCCCGCGTTGTGCTCATGCTGGCCGGGGCCGTGCGAGGGCTTGCCAGCGATCATGACGATGGATTTCTTGTCCGCGGAAAACGCGGAGCCGGCGAGGGAAACGAGGACGAGGAGGGAAAGCAGGCGCTTCATGGTGGGGTGAGGGTGACTCAAACGCCGGGCCGCATCCAGCCATTTCATCAAGCTCGCTACCACCACGCTTCTGACACGCCTTTCGCTCATGTGAAGGCCCCGCCTAGCCTGAATGCCCATCGCCTGCAGCCGAGCTCAGACGAATCTTCACTACACCATGCTGTTTTTGGGCGTGGCGCTCGTCGTGTTCACGGCGGGCTACCGGCTGGCGGGCTGGTCGTGGAGAAATGCGCTCTACATGGTGCCCATCACGGACTTGTGGCGGCGGGCGGCATTCCCTTGATTATCCTCGATCAGGCGGCGGTCCGTGTGACTGAGGTGCGGGATGCGGCTGCCTTACGCTGCAAGGCGAGGCCGCCGATGCGGCCGTGCTCAAGGCCGCTGTCATCGCTCGCGCTCGCGAGTCGATTTCGAGCATCACCTCACCGAGCTTGGGCTCGCATGGAGGAACTCGAAGTCTCTCCCGATTCGCCGCTGGCGCACAAACGCATCACCAAGGGCGAATCCGAAGCCGTCGCCATGATGCAAAAAAAGCGGCACAGATTTGAATCCTATGCCGATACTAGGGGCACTGGTGGTGATGAAACGCGCCCTGCGGCGCTGAATCACCTCTCCTCGTGATCACGCCACGCCAGCAGCCCACAAAGGCCAAATCCGAACGCATTCAGCGTCCCATGGATCATCCACATCTGCGGCATCGTCAGCGCCCAATTCGGCACCACATGCCTCAAACCGAAACCCATCGCCAAAACCATCGCGGAGAGCAGCGAAACGCCTGAAACGACAAAACCGATCCGTGTGACCATCGAGTGCTGATTCTCCATTCCTCGCCGAATCTGCGAAACCGCCACCCCAAGTGCCCCCAGTACCAAAAACGTTACCCCAAACGGCTCCACAAACCGCAGCACCCCAAAATGCGTGCAAGTGATCCCCGCCGCCACCAGCGGCACACCCGCCAGGATCGCCACGCATGAAAAACGTGTCCAGCAGCCCGGGCTCGCCTTCGCATTCAGCCCCGCCATCAACGGCAACGTGAACCCGGCATGATGAAAATGAGCCGCCGTGAGCAGCACGATCAGCGGATCAAAACCGAAAGGGGTCCAATTCGCTCGTTGTGCGACGAGCCAAGCGGCGCCGATGGCAGGAAAGATGAATGCAAAGTCGAAACAAAGCTGCCCCGGCGTCTTAATCGGAAGCTGTCGCCAGGTCAGCATCACATCGAATACGACCGCCAGTCGAATGATGAACCAAGGAACAGCGTAAGCGGCTGAAACCATCGAAGGCGAGTTCATGAAGCTGATCGCGAGCAGAGTGGCCGCGATGGTATGCGGAGCCACCATCTTGCTCCAACCCGCACTCCCAAGACGGAATCGCTCACCGATTCGGATCAGCAACAACGGCGAAAGCATGAGCAGTGCGACCACCCACAGGGAGATTTGGATTTGTGTATCTCCAAGCCACGTCATGAACGCCCAAAACAGCAGGCCGCCGAGAACCTCGACCCAAAACCATTTTTCAGCATGTCGCGATTCACTCATAGTTTCATCCTTCTCTGCGAATCCCGCACAAACCGGCACTGCCACCATCTTGCTAGCGGAAAGCCGAGCCACGCCATCCAATGCCGTGGATGCGAAAACGCTCGGATCACATACCACACGCTGCCATCGGGCCGCTTCTCGACGAAGAACATCTCCTCACCACACTCCGCGTGCTCCGGCAGCGTCCCATAGACGAAGCCATGCGTCGTCGCCGAGTCACCGCGCCGTAGAATCCGGCACGGATTCACCCACCACAGGCCGCAGATGCGCACCATCATCGCCGCGATTTGGCCTGGCGCTTGACCTTTGACCTCCTCACGAACCACCTCCGCCCATGCAGGAAACATCACCCACGCATCCAGCGCCTCGCAGGCCTTCCGCCAAACCTCTTCGCCACTTCCCAACGGCACCGCATGCTCATCGGCGATGAATCCGTGGCCGCCTTTTTCCAAAAGGCGAGCCCTATAGCTCAACGGCGACTCCTTCCACGACTCCAGCAGCTCACGGAGTTGCTCGGGCGAGGGTTTGCGCAGGCTGGGCATGGTGGAAAGGGGAGAGCCTGACGAATCGTCAGCAAAAAGATTCTGGCAAGGCGACGATTCGTCGCCACTCCATAGGCATGCCCGCCCCCATCCGCGCCGTCATCTTCGACTTCGACGGCCTCATCGTTGACACTGAAAGCACCGGTTACCACACCTGGAGAGAAATCTTTGCCGAGCACGGCCACGAGCTCCCTGTAGAAACCTACGCCCAAGTCGTTGGCACCGATTTCAACACCAGCTACGATCCTCGACGCGATCTCGAAGAGCGCACCGGCCGCGCCTTCGACTGGGAAGCCGTCGAAATCACCCGCAAGAACCGCGAGAGCGAGCTGCGCCAGCATTTGAAGCTCCTCCCGGGCGTCGCCGATCTGCTTCAAGAAGCCGATGCCCTCGGCCTGCGCATCGCCATCGCGTCCAGCAGCCCGCGCACATGGATCGATTCGTGGATGGACCAGCTCGGCCTGCACGATCACTTCCACCACATCTCGACCGTCGATGACACCGGCAAGGTGAAGCCCGATCCTTCACTCTTCCTGCACGCCGCCGAAAAACTCGGTGTCTCGACCGATGAAGCCGTCATCTTCGAAGACTCCCTCAATGGCCTCCGCGCCGCCCTCGCCGCTGGCATCCGCTGCGTCGTTGCGCCGGGACCGATGACCCGTCACCTCGACTTCGAAGGTGCGTGGAGGCGTGTGGAGTCTCTGGCGCATGTCACGATCGCCGAGCTGATGAAAGAGTGATCGTTTTTAATGTCCACGGATCAGCGGCATCAACCAGCCGAGCACGATGGCGGCCAACAAGATGAGGCCGACCCAGAACCACAAACTGTTCTGATTGCCGCTCACGGCGCCTTTTGGCTTCGCGGAGCCAAATTCGCGGGCGATGAAGTCATCGTAGTCGAACTCGTCATCCGGCAGGTCGAGCCCGTCATCGGTCTCGGCATCTTTTTTCCAGCCGGACTTCTCGCAGGCACCGCATTCGTCGCAGGCGGCCTGGCCTTTGGAGACCCATTCGCCGCAGACAGGGCATTGACCGGGAGGTTGGAAGCGTGGCATGGTGTGTAGAATGGCCTTCGTCCGCGCCTTCGCCATCGTTTTCAGCCTGCTTCTCGTCGCCATGGCGGCGGGATTCTGGTGGTGGCGTGTCCATGGCCTGCGGGGGCCTGGCACTGCGCCGCTCGACCCGGCGTTTCAGCGGCTGACTCCGCAGGAGGTCGCCTTTTTGCCGGTGGCGGTGCGGTTTGACATGCCGCTGGGTTCGCAGCACGGGGCGTTCACCTACAACGCGAGGCCGTTTCGCATCGCGAGGCACCTCGGCGATGATCTCAATGGCATCGGCGGGGAGAATTCCGACTTGGGAGACGCGGTTTTTGCCGCCGGAGCGGGTCGTGTGGTTTACACCGGCATGCCCGGTGCCGGCTGGGGCAAGATGATCATTGTGGCCCACCGCCTGCCAGATGGGGATGAGGAGGGCCCGGTGGTTCAGACGATGTATGCGCACCTCGATGAGGTCCTCGTCAATAACGGCCAGATGGTCCAGCGAGGGGACAAGATCGGCACGGTGGGCACGGCGGAAGGCGCGTATTTGGCCCACCTGCATTTCGAGGTCCGGCAGGGACCTTACATCAATCCGGCGGAAGGTTACGCGGACACGCCGCTGAACCGGCTTTCACCGGAAAAATTCATTTCCGCACGCCGCGGTGCCGGGGCTGCGGATCTGGGACCCGCGCCCAAGCTTGGGCGATGACACCGATCAGCCGCGGCGCGGGTGAAAGTGCCCTTGGACGGGTTTGGGCTTGTTCATGGAGGCGCGGCGGAGCTTGTCCATCATGGCGATGCCCATGCCGTGCTCGAACATGGGCTCGGCGATGATTTCATCGACGCCGAGCTCATCGAGACGACGCAGGCAGTGGAAAAAGCGCACGGCGGCCTCGGGCAGTTTTCCGCTGCCAGGGCTGAGCATCATGACCTCTGCCCAATCGTGCAGGCCCACGTAGCCGTCACGCTCCTCGCCGCTGAGGCTGAGCAGGGCATAGGTTTTGCCTTCCTCGGGCTGAAAATCGGAGGGACGCGTTAGCAGGCGCAGCGGGGTCCGCGGGGCGTAATGCTTCGCCAACTGGCCGGGAGCATCCGAGGCCTCATCGAGCAAGGTTCGCGGGGCGAGCTGCACTTTGCCGTAGGGTTTCAAATCCTCCGGCGTGAGCGGGCCGGGTCGCACGATGGTGATGAGAGGCTTCGGACTGCCAGCCTCGATGCGGATGATGGTGGATTCGAGGCCGTGAAGACTGGCTCCGCCATCGACGATGAGCGGGATGCGTCCATCGAGTTCCGCCTGCACCGCGGCGGCGCTCGTGGGGCTGATGGAGCCGAAGCGATTCGCACTCGGCGCGGCGAGCGGTTTGTCCAGCGCGGCGATGATACGGCGAAAAACGGGATGGCTGCTCACGCGGACGGCCACGTTGGGGAGCCCAGCAGTGACGAGATCGGGCACGATGGTTTTTTTCGGCAGCAAAATCGTCAGCGGGCCGGGCCAGAAGCGCTCGGTGAGCTGCTTCACGACTTGCGCAATCTCCGCCGGCACCTCCGCGACAGTATCGAGCTGGTTTTTATGCGGCAGATGAACGATGAGCGGATCAAAGGTGGGCCGTTCTTTGGCCTCGAAGATCTTCGCGACGGCGGCGGCATCGAGCGCATTGGCCGCGAGGCCATAGACGGTCTCTGTGGGCAGCGCGACAACCTCTCCACTGCGCAGCAAACGCACCGCCTCCTCGACGGCGTGGTGCAGAAGCGGTGGCTCGTCGGTAGGGAGGATGGTCGTGGACATGAGTTTTTGGAGACAGAAAGAAGCAGTTTAGCTTCTGGCCCATTTCGGGAGCATGGGAAGAACAATTCCTGTTTATATCTTTTTGATTGCTTTTTCGCCGTTTTTTTGGCGCAATGCCGACATGCAAATAATTCTTATCTCAATACTTCTTCTCACTCTAGCTATCAACAGTACATCATTTAGCCAAGATACGTCCTTTGAATTGGATGTTTTATACACTGAATTAGCTGCGATTGATGTGTCCGCAACTCCTGCTGAAGAAGATCAGGTCGTTGATTCAGACGGGGATGGACTGAGCGACAGCCAGGAAGAGCAAATGGGGACAGACCCAGGCAACCCGGATACGGACGGTGGCGGCGTGAGTGATGGTGCCGAGGTTTCAAACGATGATTGGAGGCAAACAGATCCGCTCAATCCTTTCGACGATAATAGTAGTGAGCCGTCCAATGACTCGGTTGAGAATGCAAACGATCAGTCGAGCACAGAAGAGTCTGGTTTGACGAATGAAGAATTGGCTGAGGAATTAACAAGTGCCGCAAACGCGTGTGGCGCAATCGCAGCCGGGTTTGGTATTGCAGCTATTGTAGCCGCAGAAACAGGCGTCGGTTGGCCTGCTGCTGTCTTGTTTGGTGTTATTGCGGGCGGAGTTGGTCTTCTTGGAGCCGCTTTCAGTGAGCTCGCCAATCAAACTGCAAATTCTGACCAGGATCCATTGCCATGAAAACGAGTCCTAATAACAAAAATCGAGTGTTAGCCGTGATGTGCTTCTTGACGGGGGTGATCGGATTGATAATAGCGATTGTAAGCCTCTGCCTCTGGTACAAATTTGGCAGCCAGCTATTCACCTGCATAGCCTTGGCTTATGGAGGACTCATGGTCTTTACCGCCCTTTATATGTGGCGAAACAGACGACACTTCACCGAAAAGGCGTCAGTAATGGGATATTGGTTCGCAAGTTCGGTGCTTATTTTCTCGACCTTGCTTAACCTGCTTACGACTCCGAGCATCACCAACCTTCCACTGTTTCACCCCAAAACATTTTCATGCCTGGTTATGGGGCTGGCAGCAGGGGTGCTCGCAGCCAAAGCTCTCAAAAAGAAGCCAGTCTCACTTTGAATCCCTCAGCATAATGTGGCCTGCGCCTTCAAAGCAGTGCAGTTGTAAAAGGTGTTTCTGGCTTCGAAGAAGGAGAACAGAAGCCCATGAAAAAGGGCTGAAACAGCGAGAGAAGATGGTGAGTATTCTGCGCGAGGCGCAGGGCGGGATGAAGTTCAGGAACGTGCGCACACGTCACAACATCAGCGAGCCGAAGGCCGGCTCAAGCGTCTCGTGGCGGACCTGGCGGTGCACATCGAAATCTTGAAGGTAATCACCGCAAAAAATGGTGGGTCAGGCCAGCATGCGACGGATGGCACGTCAAGCGGCGCGAGGAATGCCTCAACCGTGACGTGTTCGGCAGCCTAGCGGAGGCCCGTGTTGTCATCGAGTAATGGCGGCGCGAATACAACGAATACCGGCTTCACAGCTCGGTGGGATAGGGCATTCCTGCACAGGCGGCGGCAGACCGTCAAGCGCCGCTGAGGCCTCGTCTCGCTACGTTTGACAGTGTTAGAGAACATGCCGGCATGATCAATCCAAGGAGACCGAATCTGCATTGATCACCTTTCCCACTCCAGCGGCTTGGCAGCTTCATGCTCTTCGCCCAACGCCCTATGCTTCTCTTGCGCCTGGAACATTCCGCCCCATCTTCGGAGCCCTTTTTATGCCCGAACTCGACAAGACCTACACGCCAGCCGATGTCGAAGCCCGCTGGTATCAGCGCTGGCTGGATGACAAATGCTTTGAAGCCGATCCCGCTCGTGTGAGCGAGAAGCGTCCGGCTTATTCCATCGTCATCCCGCCGCCGAACGTCACGGGCATCCTCACGCTCGGCCATGTGCTGAACAACACCATCCAGGACATCCTCGCCCGCCGCGCCCGCATGCTCGGCAAAGAAGTGCTCTGGCTGCCCGGCACCGATCACGCCGGCATCGCCACGCAAAACGTCGTCGAGAAGACGCTGAAAAAGCAGGGCGTCATCAAGCACCGCGACGACCTGGGCCGCGAGGGCCTCGTGGCGAAGATCTGGGAGTGGAAAGAGAAGCACGGCGGCATCATCATCGAGCAGCTCAAGAAGCTCGGCGCCTCCTGCGACTGGAGCCGCGAGCGCTTCACCTTTGACGACGACTACAACGCCTGCGTCATGCGCGTGTTCGTCGATCTCTACAAAAAGGGCCTCATCTACCGTGGCAAGCGCATGGTGAACTGGTGCCCGTCCTCCCTCACCGCGCT
>JBJONJ010000419.1:0-3234 GCA_046051905.1 Verrucomicrobiota bacterium | reverse complement strand
CGAGACGAAAGGTGACGGTGATTTGCACGCGACCATCGCTCGTGGATGAGGACGAGAGGTAGATCATGTCCTCGACGCCATTGATCTCCTGCTCCAGCGGCGTGGAGACGGTCTCGGCGAGCGTGCGGGCATCGGCGCCGGGATAGGTCGCGGAAACGACGACGGTGGGAGGAATCACCTCCGGATATTGCGCCACCGGCAACGAAAAGTAGGCCAAAGCACCGAGCATGGTGATGACGATACTGAGCACGGCCGCGAAGATCGGCCGGTCCACGAAGATGCGGGCGAAGTTCATGGTTTCGGCTCCTTCGCGGGTTCGACGGCCATGTCAGCGAGAGCGGGCTTCACCTTCGTGCCGTTGCGCACGCTCATGAGGCCAAGAATGACAACGCGTTCATCGGCCTTGAGGCCTTCACGCACGACCCGCAGGCCATCGACGAGCGGACCGAGCTTGATGGGGCGATACACGGCCTTGTCCTCGGCGTCGATGACCCACACGTAGCTGCTGCCTTGATCATCACCGACGGCCGCATCGCGAATGAGCAGGCCATCGTATTCGCCGCTTCCGGGAATGCGCACTTTGGCAAAGAAGCCGGGCGACATGAGGCGGTCTTTGTTGGGAAAAATGCCGCGGGCGCGGATGGTGCCGGTCTCGGGGTTGATCTGGTTGTCCACGAAGTCGATCTCGCCTTTGTGCGGCCATCCCTCCTGGTTCACGAGCGCCATTTCCGCCGGGATGCGCTGAAACAGGGCACTCTCGCGTTCACCCGTTTTGTGCATCTCGCGGTATTTCAGAGCGGAACGCTCATCGACCTCGAAATCAACATAGATGGGGTCGAGCGCGACGATGGTGGTGAGCAGCGTCGGATCGCTGGTGCCACCGGTGATGAGATTTCCCTCCGTGACGCGGGCATCGCTCACGCGGCCGCTGATCGGCGCTTTGATCTGGGTGAATTCAAGGTCGAGCTTGGCCGCGGTGACCATCGCCTCGGCAGCGCGGACGGCGGCCTGCTCGCCCGCGGCGCTTTTCAGACGGCGCTCGGATTCCTCAATCGAGATGACCTGCCCCTGGCGCAGCGTGGTGGCGTTTTTCGCCTCGATGTTCGCGAGATCGGCGGCGGTTTTGGCCTGCGTGAGCACGGCCTCGGCACGCTGCACGGCAGCCTCATACGGACGCGGATCGATGGTGAAGAGCAAATCGCCCTCCTTCACCTCGGTGCCTTCTTTGAAATGCACCTTCGTGAGGTAACCGGACACGCGGGCGCGAACCTCGACCTTTTCGCGAGCGATGAGGCGGCCGGTGAACTCATCCCAGTCGGTGAGCCTTCGGGCGATGGGTTTCGCGATGGTGACCTCGGGCACGATAGCCTGCGGCGGACCTGCGGGGCCTTTGACAGCCGGTTTGCAGCCGGAAACAACGAGCGCCGCGGCGATCAGAGACAGGGCATGCCGTGAAAAACGAGAGGGGGAGCTCATGGGCCGGTAAATACGGGCCTGGCACCCACTTCAACAGTGCAGATGTGACATATGCCTTATACAGTATCGGCATGACCAACCTGAACGACCTCCAGCAAGTCCGTGAATTCGTCCAGATCGCGGATTCGGGCAGCATTTCCGCCGCCGCGAAGATCCTCGGCATGGCGCAGCCGACCCTCAGCCGCCATCTCGCCGCGTTGGAGACGCAGATCGGTGCCCCGCTGATCCGCCGTGACACACACACGATGAGCCTCACCGAGGCCGGCCGCATCTTGCTGGCCGATGCACGCGAACTGCTGACGCTGGCCGACCGTCTAGGCAAACGCCTCCACGGGGAGCGCCGTGCCATCCGGGGGCATTTGCGCATCGTCTCCGTCGTCGATGTGGGCCAGTGGATCGTCTCGCGGGTGCTCTCGCGCTTTCGGAAGCTGCATCCGCAGGTCACCATGGAGCTGCATCTCATTAACAGGCCGACGAAATTCGTCAAAGAAGGCTTCGACTGCGGCATCATGGTCGGAGGCCTCACCGACCGCCGCGTGACGACGAAAAAGATCGCCGAACTGCACCGGCGCATCGTCGCCGCGCCCTCGCTGGTGGCCGAGCACGGCACGCCGCACCGGCCGGATGATTTGAGCCACATGCCTTGGCTGGGCATTCTGCAGCCGCATTTTTACGCCCGTGACCGTGTGGACCTGGTGCGCAGCGGGAAGGTCACGAAGCTCAAGTTTCCGCCCGTGATGCTGCTCGATACCGTCACGGCCCTCCGTGAGGCCGCCATCGAAGGCGCGGGCTTCACCAGCCTGCCGGAATGGATGGCGGCCCGCGACATCGCCGCCGGCCGCCTCTTTCAACTCCTGCCCGACTGGCATATCGAGCCCGTCGATCTGCACCTCGCCCACGCCAGCCACGAGCAGCTCCCCGAGCGTGTGCGCAGCCTGCTGGAATACCTCGAAGCCGAGATCCCGCAGGAGATTCACAAGCTCGATCTGGGGGAGAGGTGAGGGCTCCGATTGCGCCCTTGCGCATGGCGCGAAACTTGCGATGGATAGCGCCCCTTATCCCCCAAAAGCCATGCCCAAGCAGACTATTCGTGACCTCGACCTCGCCGGAAAACGCGTTTTTGTGCGCGTCGATTTCAATGTGCCGCTGGAGGAAAAAGACGGCCAGATGGTCATCACGGATGCCACGCGCATCCAGGAGACGCTGCCGACGATCAAGTTCCTCATCGAAAAGGGTGCCCGCATCATTTTGGCCAGCCACCTGGGCCGTCCGAAGGGTCAGCGTGATCCGAAGCAGAGCCTCGCCCCGGTCGCCCCGGCGCTCAGCGCTCTGATCGGCAAGCCGGTGGCTTTTGCGAGCGATTGCGTCGGCGACGAGGCGAAGGCCAAGGCGCTCGCTCTCGGCAATGGCGACGTGCTGTTGCTCGAAAACACCCGTTTCCACGCCGGTGAGGAAAAGAACGACGCCACGCTCGCGAAGGGCATGGCTGACCTCGCCGAGATCTTCGTGAACGACGCCTTCGGCTCTGCGCATCGTGCGCACAGCTCCACGGCGGGCATCGCCGATTACCTCCCGGCCGTTTCCGGCCTGCTGATGGAAAAAGAGCTCACCTGGCTCAATGACGAGCTCGAAACGCCGGATCGTCCCTTCGTCGTAATCCTCGGCGGTGCGAAAGTCAGCGACAAAATCGGCGTCATCAATCGCCTGCTCGAAAAGGCCAACACGATCATCATCGGCGGCGGCATGGCCTACACCTTC
>JBJONJ010000418.1:0-3293 GCA_046051905.1 Verrucomicrobiota bacterium | reverse complement strand
TGGTGCCCTTCCTCGACGCCCAGCCAGCGCATCTGCGCCATGCCCACGCTGCGCATGTATTGCAACGTGGCCACGCGGGCCATGTCGTTGGCCAGCGAGTTGACGAGCAGGTCAATCTGGATGCGGCTGATCTGCGGCGTGTTGTCGTTCACCAGTTCGATGCTGGGATCAACGGCGGGCACGGGATGCGTGAGCTTTCCGATCTTGTCCGCATCGGCCAAATCTTGCTCGAGGCTGCGCACGAGCGTCATGTGCTGATCGAGCAGCGCCTTGTCGCGTGCGCTGAGCTTCGAGGAGACGCGTTTCAGATCTTCGCGCACATCATCGAGGATGCTCACGAGGCTCTCTTTGTCCTTCATCTTGCCGTACACCTTCTTAAGCACCTGATGCGGATCATCAATGGGTGCCACGGGCTGGTTCGCACCGGCGTAGCTCATGCGTGTCCAAGGGTCCGCACGGTCCGGAACGGCCACGCCGAACTCGAGCGAGCCAAAGCGCGTTTTGGTTTCCTTGCGGCTCTGGAGAAAGTTTTTGATCTCCTGGTCAATGGAGATGCTGCTGGCCCATCCGGCCGGATTGCCGCCGCCGCCCATGATGTTGCCCTTCATGAGCTCATCGCAGGTGAGCAGGCAGCTCATGCCGCGCATGTGGCTGTCGCCATCGCCACGCACCTTGTTGGCGATGCCGTGGAGGATGAGCATCTGCTTCTTGAAAGGCTCGAGCGGCTTCAAGATGGACTTGAAGCTGAACTCGCTGCCCTCTTGATCCGGCCAGAACTCGTTCGGCAGCGTGCCGTTCGGCGAGAACATGATGATGAGCCTCTGTCGCTTCTGCGGGGCTGGGGCTCCGGTGATGCTCGGCAGGCCGGACAGGAACGGAAACGCTCCGGCGGAGATGCCGAGGTCGCGGAGGAATTGGCGGCGGTGGAGGTGTTTCATATGAAAAAGGCTACGAGGCGGGGTGGAACTCGGTTTGGCTTCATTTTACCTGCGTCGCGACGAGCGCGATGTCGATCATGAGCTTCTGAATGTGGCAGTTGTTGGCGGCAAAAGCTTTTTGGAGGTTGTCGAGCGTGGCGGGGCCGTAGGCGGTGGGCTCTTGTTTGACGAGGTGATGGAAGAGATGGCGGATGAAGGCGCGGTGGCCGGCGGGATTGCTGGCGACGTAGTTTACGATGTCACGCGGGCCGGTGAGGCGCACGAGCTGGCCTTCGTGCGTGGTGAATTCGCTCACCGGGTTCACGGGCTTGTTGTTGTCCTTGGTGCGCCAGCGACCGACGGCATCGAAATTCTCCAAACTGAAGCCGAGCGGGTTGATCATGCTGTGGCAGGTCATGCAACCACCACTGCGGGTGAGCTCGGTGATTTTCTCGCGCATGGTGAGCTTCGGATTGAAGTGGCTGTCCTCGAACACGACAGCCTTTTGCGGCGGCTTGAGCGACATGCCGACGATGTTGCGCGTCAAAAACACGCCGCGATGCACGGGCGAGGACTGCTTCGTGTAGGCGAGCGAGGCCAGCAGATACGGATGCGTGACCACACCAGCGCGTTGTTTCGGATCAAAGCCCACGCGTTGGAACTCATCGCCGGTGACTGGGTGGCCGTAGAACTTGCCGAGGCGTTTGTTGAGCAAAAGATAATCGGCCTGGAGCAGCTCGCGGTAGTCGGACTTCTCAGTCCACACGACATCGTCGATGAAATGGAAGAGTGACTTGCGCAGGTCGGCGAACACTTCGGGTGTAAAATCCGGGAAGACCTTCGGGTCCTTGCTGCTGCCTTCGGCTCGCTCAAGCTCGAGCCATTGGTGGAAGAAGCCGTGAAGCTTCGCCTTCGTGCGCGGATCGCTGATCATGCGCAGGGCTTCGGCGCGGATTTGATCGCGTGTTTTGAGTTTTCCGGCCGCGGCGGCCTGCATGAGCTTTTTGTCGGGAATGGAATCCCAGAGCGCGAGGGCGAGGCGCGAGGCTGTTTGGTAGTCGTCGGCATCGGAAAGGTCCGGGTAGAGGAACTGCGGGGATTTCAGCGTGAGCATCACGATGCGCTTCACGGCAGTTTCGGGCGTTTTCGCGGCTTTGAACTGCGATTCGATGATGAAGTGTTTCATCTCATCGGCCACCGGACGGCGGAAAGCGGTCTCGACGAAGGTCTCGGCAAACTTGCGCAGCTTCGCGGCACGGTCCGGTGCGCCCGGTTTGGTCTGCGCGAGCTCGTCGATCTTCGCGACGACCTGCTCGGCGGTGGTGATAGCAGCATCGGTGACGGCTTGATCCCATCCTTTCGAGATCGTGGTGCCACGCGGATAGCCGCCGCTGCTGTCATCCGCGGGGAATTCGGTGCTGACGATGGCCAGTTCACGCGGGCGGTCGGTGCGCAGCGCATGCGCGGGGATGAGTTCTTTGACGCCATGCGGTGTTTTCCACCAGAGTTCGATGGAGGCGGACTGCTCTTTGAATTTGAAGTGCTCAAGAGCCAGGCGGTAAGCACGTCCGCCGACGAGGAAGAGGCTCTTTTTCTCTTCACGCACCTGCGGGCCGGCGCTCACCCAGCCGTCGATGAGGGCGTTTCCATCGCTGGTGTCGTTGATGTAAAGGCGGAAGCCGTTTTCCGACTTCACCGCGAACTCATACACGCCTGTCTCGCTGGCGACGACACTGCCATCCCAACGGAGATCGAACTGCTCGGCGAGCATCTTCTCCTTGTCCGGGCTGTCGGCGCCAAAATGAAACGCCACGCCGGCATCTACGCGATCGAAGTTGAAATTCGCGCGACGCTTTTTGATGCCCTTGTTCTTCGAGAGATCCTCCAGTTCCTCGCCCGGCTTGGGAACGGCTACACCGCGATAAACGCCCTTCAGCCCCTGCTCGGGGCCGATGGGCCGGTCAAAGCCCGGGCCCATGCGAAAGCGGCCGAGGAGGTCCATCACGCTGTTGCGGAACTGGTCGGTGGTCAGACGGGCCAGATCCTTGTGTGGCGGGTTGTTCCGCGCCTGCGCATCGGGCGAGTAAAAGGCATCGTAAATGTATTCTGCGATCAGTTTGGAGTCCGAGGCCGTGGTCTTGTCCGGATCGTCCTCCGGCATCGTGCGGTCGATCTGCCGGGCGAGGGCCTCGATGGACTTTTCGCCCGTGAGCGCCTCATCGTATTCATCCTCCACACCCTGGCCTTTGCTGCCATGGCACTCGGCGCAGAGCTTTTGATACAATGCCTTGCCCGGATGCTCGGCGGGCGCAGCAAGGGCGCACGTCGTGAGCATCCACAGCGCAGGCCATGGAAAGAGGGTTTTGGGAAATGTCG
>JBJONJ010000417.1:0-10959 GCA_046051905.1 Verrucomicrobiota bacterium | reverse complement strand
CCCATCCGCATCTCAGCCAACGACCGCCCAGTTCGTGCTCGCTGCCGGCCTCCATCCCGATGACGCCGCGCTCGTGGCTCCGGCACTCGCACGGCTCCGCCTGCCCATCGTGGCGGAGGCCACCGCCAATCTGCATCTCTTTCCTGAGCTGCATCCGCTTCTCGTCCAAGGCGGTGAAAAAGCCCTGAAACACCTTCCGGCTCAAAAGCTCATCCGCCTCGGGGCCGTGCCGAGCTGGCGATTCTGGCGCGACCTCGAAAACCAGCCCGAAATCGAGGTGATGAACTTTTCATGGGTTTCCTTCCCCGGACTCGCCAGGAAGGAAAACGTCACCAGCTATCCGCTGGAGGCGATTGGCGGGCTGGAAGCCGAGAATGGAGGAACTGAGCATGGAGGAACTGAGAATGGTAAATGGCAGGAGCCTACTGGCCATTCCTCCATTCTGACCCATTCTCCATTTTCAGTTCCTCCATGCTCCCCGAGTGACTCGACCTCAATTTCAAACTCCGAAAGGCCCGCACAACTCAAGCCCGACTTCGAGAGCCATCCACTCTCCGAGCCTTCCTGGATGCATCACCTTCACGAGGCTCTCCCATCAGGCGCACGCGTCTTCCTCGGCAACAGCCTTCCCATTCGCGAGTGGAATCTCGCCATGTCGATCCCGGCGCAAGGCATCCACTTTTACGCCAATCGCGGCGCCAACGGCATCGACGGCCTCATCTCCACCTTCCTTGGCGTGGCCGCCTCGAATGAAAACGAATCCTGGCTCATCCTCGGCGATCTCAGCGCCCTCTACGATCTCGCCGCGCCGTGGATCATTCAGCAGCTCACGAATCGGAACATCCGCATTGTCATCATCAACAACGGCGGCGGGAAGATCTTCTCCCGCGTCGCCTCCTTGCGTGACCTTCCTGAAAACGCCCGCCACATCATCGAGAACCGCCACTCGATGAGCTTCGAGCCCTTCGCGAAGCTCTGGAGCATGGACTACCTCCTCGTGCAAAACCCCGCCGATCTCGGCGAACTGCCCGATGCCCCTGTGATCCTCGAAATCCGCCCCGATCCCGATCAGACCGAGGCGTTCTGGGCTGCGTGGCAGGGCCGGTGAAGCCGTTCGAAAAGCAGTCCGATCGCTTCATGCCTAGATGGTGAAACTGAGAAGGTGGTGGAACTGAGAATGGAGGAACTGAAAATGGCAAATGGCGTGAGCCGCCAACCCATTCCTCCATTCTGACCCATTCCTCCCTTTTCAGTTCCAGCATGCTCGTCGGTTACTGGATCGGCGGGCGCCGTGATCAAGGAGAGATCTATGCCAAGGGCCGCATGTCGGGGCTTGGAATAGTCACACATGGAAATTGCCCTCCGATGCCGTTGCAAAGCCACCTTTTTGTTGCCCAGCAACGGCATAGGAGGGTAAAACGACACCCCTGAGGACCACAGCCCCTACTTTTCCGACAGAAACGTTAGTGATAGCGCTGCTGACAAGCCTCGCGGTCTGTTAACCATCAACACTGTTCGCCCAACTAGCACAGTCCACCGTCACTCATGGGATTCTTTTCATCCATCTTTGGTTCGCGAGGCAACCCGAAACCCGCGTCCGGTCAGCCTGTTGATACCGCAGCTGGCAAAGCAGGCGTAGAAGCGTTCCTCGACGCATTGCTTCCTTTTGCAGAGCAGATGTTGCGTGAGCATCGGGAGTTCTTTCCGTTTGGTGGATCTATGAAGCCAGATGGAGAGATCATCCACGAAGGCCCACACACCGGGTCAGAGCATCCGCCATCGCAGGAGTTGATTGATCTTCTTCGACAGGCCCACCAGAAGGCAGCCGCAGAGCGGCAGATTCGTGCATGTGCGATAGTCTATGACATCCGAACGGTTCCGCCGGGACGGAGCCAGAAACAGGATGCGATTGCATTGGCTGTTGACCATTTCGGGGGCTATTCAGCGGTCGTGATATTTCCATACTCATTTGGTGCTGACGGCGAGCTTGCCATTGAAGCTCCATTTGCCGTTCAGGGAGATCGGGCAATCTTCCCAGCGTTCTGATTGACATGCCGAGCCACACAAAACGACCAAGGCCTAATAAAACGGATGCAGGCAAGTTGTCCAAAATTCAGAGTCTATTTCCACGGTCAGAAACAAATCGTCAGCTTTCTCGCCGGTCCTCTATGTCTGCACGAGATGTATCATTCGTATTACCTGCTGTGTTTGGGCTTCTCGCTGCCGTTATCTTCGCCTTGTTAGGTAGTGAGTTCGCCGCAGGACTCGCTACCTTCATCGGCGGCTCAGTTGCTCTTGCATCTGTGCTGATATTTTCACTTTGGACAGGTGAAGTTTATCAGCGATCACAGCGATTCACACGGGCAGATGATCCATTCAACTATTGGTTCTCAGTTGTTTTAGTCGCGTTCATGCTGGGACTAGTTGTTTTCATCGGGTTTCACTGGGTTGCTCGCCATTCACGACAATTGGGACTCACGGACTGAAAGCCCCCACTTGATCACGTTTCAGATAATGTGACCTACAGTATCAGTGGGAAGTAGATAGACTTACGTCACATGCAGCTAGTGAATCTCAATGACTAGTCTGCTCCTACCCTGTGTGAAGACCAACATCGAAACCGGCACGAGCCATGAGATGCAGCAAAACCTACTTGGCGTCGTGGCATGTCGTGGCATGTCGTGGCATGCCGTGGCATGCAACTCATGCGTCCCGTGCGCCGGGTCGCTTAGCTTGGGACGTGTCAGTCAACGTGGCAGCTTAGGCGAGAATATAATCCCGCATCGCATTCACGATGACGACGACGGAGCAGGCTCCGGCATCGGGGAAGCCGATGCAGGCTTCACCCAGGGTTTTGGCACGGCCGAATTTGGCGACCATGGCTTTGCTGGCTTCTTTGCCGGCCTCGGTGGCGGCGGCGATGGCGGTGATGGCTTCGGCGAGGGAAGCTCCGGCGACTTCGGCGGCTTTTTGAGCGGCGGGTTCCATGGCATCGACGCAGGTTTTGTCACCCACGGCGGCTCCGCCGCGCTGCTTCACGCCATCCACACCGGCTTGGAAGAAGGCGGCGAGTCCGGCGGCATCGAGTGAGTCTTTACCCGCGAGGGCTTTGCCACCATTGCGGAAGAAGGTGCCGAAGATGGCCCCGCTGGCGCCGCCCATGCTGCTCATCATGGCCATGCCGACGGTGGAGAAAGCTTTCTCCACGCTGTCGGGAGGGCTGGCGTTGAGCTTTTCCTTGGCGGCTTTCATGCCTCGCTCCATACCGAGGCCGTGATCGCCATCGCCGAGGTTGCGGTCGGCTTCGGAGAGCATGGGTTCGGCGGCGATGATGGCATCGCAGGCCTGGTGGAGCATCGCGGTGGTTTCTTCTTTGGAGAGAGTGGTCTTCGGCATGGCGGGCGGATGAGTGCGGGGTTGGGGGGGGGGGAAGTCAAACAGGGAGTGTCAATGCAGCTCGGCGAGGGCTTGGCGATGCTGCGCGGCGATCATGCCGACCATACGGGCGAGCATGATGAAGAGCACGAGGCCAGCCCCGGCCGCCAGCAGATCGCCGACGAAGGGGATGAGCTTCAGCGCATGCACGGCCACAAAGGCGGCGGCGGAGAGGCCGAGCGCCGTTTGGGCCGCTGGAAGGCAGCGCAGCATGGCGGGGATGGAGATCCACGGGGCGCAGGAGGCAAAGCTCTCCTGGAAAACGATCATCATGATGGCGAAGGGGAAATATGCCGCCGCCACGAGGTAGCTGGCCCATTGTGCCACGGGGTTCATGCCGACATGCGGATCAGTATTCAGATAGACGAACAGCCACACCACATGCGAGATAAGGAAAGCGGTGGTGATGCGAACGCCTGGCTTGAGAAGGTCCTCGACGGATTCATTCGGCTTCGGCCAGTCCGGCGGGGTATCGGAGCCTTCCAGGGTGGAATGGATGACCTTGTAAATGAAGCTGCCGGTGTAGATGGCGACGAGGAGGAGGATGATAACGCCCGCGAGCGGGATTTTCGCCCCGATGGCATAGGCCACGGCAATCAACGAGCCGATGCGCAGGAGGTGACTCTGGCCACGACGCCAGGGATAGGTCTTCGCATCCTCGATCAGACCAGCGGACTCCATGACGGGACGCTCGGGAATGGCCTCCTCGATCTGTTTGGCCACCTTGGCTGCGGTGCTCGTCTCCACCGGTGCCCGCTCGAACTGCGAAATGACACGCTCATGGCCTCCAACGGCCGGAGGCGGCAGATTCGGGGAGGGAAGATTTGGCGGCGGCAGCCCGCCGGGAGGTGGCAGGTTTCCTGGGGGCGGCAGATCAGGCGGAGGAATGTTCATGCGAGCCGCGAGGTATAGGCGGTCCGCCGGAATTTGCCAAGCGCGACGATGCGTCACTTGCTCATGCGCCCTCGAGCCAGGCGAGGCGGCGGCGCAACTTCTCCTGCCGGTCCCCGGTGGGGGCGGGGTAGAGGATCGGATACCACACGGTGATCACCGCGGCGCGGGCCACGAGACATTGCTGGAGGGCTTTTTCATCCACCGGGCCGTAAGCTTCCCCAATGGCCGCCACGGTGGCGTGGTCTTCGTCGAGAAACCGGGCATTCCAGATGATGGAGGCCACATCCCACTCGACCGGACCGGAAAAGGTGTCTTCCCAATCCGTCCAAAGCAGGCCTTGGGTCGTGTTCATGAGATTCCCGGCATGGGCATCACCATGAAGAGGCTGCCGGGGATAATCCGCGAGCACGTCGAGGGATGTTTGCAGATGCCGGTGGAGCATGTTTTGCGTTTCAGCGGGGAAAAGCGGCCGGTCGTCCAAGATGGCGAGGCTTTCGTGAATGATCGCTAGATGAGGAAGCGGCTCCGGGAAGGTTTTCATCACCTCATGGCACTTTTTGAGTGTCAGGCCGATTTCACGCGGATCGGGTTCCGCGTCGATGCGGGTGACAAATGCCCAAAAATTCAGCGGGTAGTCCAGGTGCTCGTGCGGGCCGGGAGGAAGGTCCGGATGCAGCGGAATGACCGGCGCACCATGCTGCGTGAGGTGCTGCGCCATGGCGTTTTCACGGGCGAACCATCCGGTGCCTTGTCGCGGCCCCGCACGGTCCTGAACGACCCGGGCGACGAGCGTCTCCGTGAGCCTCACCACAAGCGTGCTGCTGTTTTGTAAAATGTCACAACGGTCCGGCGTGATGCCGTGGGCGAGAGCGGTCTCGGTGGCGGCACGAATGGGAAGGGTGGGATCAGGCATTTCGGGGATGGAATAGCCCGAAAAGATCGCCGAGAGTGCAAAGAAAAGTCTTTTTGCGATCTTTTCGGCCGGTCACTTCTGGGGCTCGCAGCTTCGCACGCGGGCACCGTCTTCGCGGGCGACCCACTTCACCCGCCACCCGGCGATCTCCGTGGCGTAGAGGCGGTCCGGCTCATCGTGATAGGAAGGTTGTGGCTGGAGGGCGAGCGATTGATCGATGATGAGGCGCACCTCAGCGGGGACGGCGCTTTCGCATTCCCACACCACTGGCAGTGAGAGGGGGGGCTCGTCGGCGAAGCCGCTGCGGGCATCGGGCACGCTATCGGCATAGCGGATGTAGGGTTTGATGTCGAAAACAGGCGTGCCATCGACGAGATCCACGCCGCTGACGAAGAGGCGCGGGGCCTTTTCCCCCTCGCTTTCGACGCGTTCGAGTTTCACGACGCTGAGCGTGAGCCGGTTCGGGCGAAACGGCGAGCGGGTGGCAAAGACGCCGCGCTTTTCATTTCCGCCGAGCCTGGGTGGCCTCACGGTGAGAGAGGTAGGCTCCTTCCCGACAAGGTGAAACTGCGTGATGAGCCACAGATGACTGAACTCCTCGATGCCACGCACCGCCTCCGGGCGTCGGAAGGCCGGCTCAAACTCAATCACGCCCCATGCCGCAGGGACGAGGCCGGACTGGCGCGGCACGCCAAACTTGTCCGTGTAGCAGGTGCGCAGCGTGGCGATGACCTCGAGGTTCACGGGTAGGGACATGCCGGAGGAGGTCTTGGTGCGGCGTTGGGTGCGTTTCAGCTTTTCGCACGCACCGTGGCGTAGTTGCGTTTGCCTTTGCGGAGCACGCAGAGCTTGCCACCGAGGAAATCGGCGGCGGTGAGGGTCACGGGGGCGTCAGCAGCGACTTGTTTGTTGTTGATGTAGAAGCCGCCGCCTTTGAGGAGGCGGTTCGCATCGCCTTTGGAGGTGGCCAGGCCGAGCTGGACGAGCAAGTCGGGCACGCCAGGGATGGCGGCGAGGTCTGCCTCGCACGACGGAGCGGACGTGGTGGCCTCGATGAGCGTGTCCACATCGGCGGTGGCGAGATCAGCTCCGCCAAAGAGGGCTTCGGAGGCGAGGATGACTTTTTGCAGCTCGGCTTCGCCGTGAACGAGCTTGGTGACCTCGGCGGCGAGACGCTTGTGGCCGCTGCGCAGCTCGGGGCGGGCGGTGTGCTCGGCTTCGATGGCGGTGATCTCTTCCTGCGAGAGCAGGGTGAAGTAGCGCAGGAAACGCGGCACGTCCGGGTCCTCGCTGTTCACCCAGAACTGGTAGAAGGCATACGGGCTCGTCTTGTGGCGATCCATCCAGATGGCGCCGGCCTCGGACTTGCCGAATTTTTTGCCGCTGCTGGTGGTGATGAGCGGGAAGGTGATGACGTGGGCGGATTCACCACGCATGCGGCGGATGAGATCGAGGCCGGAGACCATGTTCCCCCATTGATCGCTGCCGCCGATCTGGAAACGGCAGCCGTGCAGGTCGAAGAGCTTCACGAAGTCATAGGCCTGCAAAATCATGTAGGTGAACTCGGTGAAGCTGATGCCGTTCTCCAGACGTGCGGAGACGCTCTCGCGGCTGAGCATGACGGAGATGGAGAAATTCTTGCCGACATCGCGTAACAGATGCACGGCGCTCATGCTGCCGATCCAGTCGCCATTGTTCACGACAATGGTTTTCTCCGGATCGAGGATGGTGCGCACCTGCACGCCGATCTTTTCGACATACTGGGCGACGGTCTCGGGTGTGTTCAGTGTGCGCTCGCTGGCCTTGCCGCTGGGGTCGCCGATGAGGCCGGTGCCACCGCCGAGGATGGCGATCGCTTTGTGTCCATGCTCCTGAACGCGACGCAGCGCCATGAGCGGCAGCAGATTGCCGATGTGGAGGCTGTCCGCCGTCGGATCAAACCCGCAGTAGAAGGTCTGCGGCGTTTTGAGGGCTTCGTGGATGGCTTCGAGGTCGCTGGTCTGCTTGAGCAGGCCGCGCCATTCGAGGTCGGCGATGAGATCGGTGGGCATGGGCCGTCTTGTGTGGAGCGGCGGCCCGTTCTGTCAAGCCGTGGCAGGCTGCTTACTTGGTGGCCGGTGCGGCCTCGACCTCGATCTGGATGCTGTCGAAGTAGATCGGGGTGTTCGAGTAAGGCGTGGCCCAGAGGGTGCATTTGCCCTGGCCTTTGAGCCCGGTGAGCTCGTGTCTGAGCTGAGGTGAGGCGGGAGCGGCTTCCTTGTCTCCCCACACGCTGGCGGTGACGTTCCATTTGTCTCCATCGGCCTTTTTGGCCTCCAGGCGGAGGTTTAGCCAGGCATCACTGGCCCAGGCAAAGGGCACCGAAGCGAGGGTTTGATCCCCGCGAACGAGCTCGAGCTGCTTTTTGGCAGGATTCACATACAGGCGGGGGCCGTTCATGCCATGCACGCTGAGGCCAAAGCGCGGTGAGCTACGTCCCTTTTTGCTGGCGAAAACTTTGGCCTGGATGACGGCGCTGCCAGCCGCCGAATCAGCTAACTGCGCACTGGCTTCGACGAGCTCCGTGCCGGGATCGATCATGATGGCCTTGCTGCCGTCTTTTTCGGCGATGGAGACCTTGCCATCCAGCACAAAGACCTCGGCTGGAACCTCACCGGGTGCCCATGCATCGCAGTTGATGTCGAATTTCTTCATTTCCTGCCCGGCGGCAGGCAGGACGGCGGCGGCAAGAAGGCAAACGAGGGCATTTTTCATGGCGGGGCAGGCGGAACTGGCTCAGCGCACCGGTTCTTTCAGCAACGCGAGAGCTTCCAGTGCGGAAGCATCCTCGTGCACGATGGCGGCAAGGCTGCGGGCGATGGCAGCGGGGTTCTTGTGCTGCCAGACATTGCGTCCGATGGCGATGCCTGCCGCTCCAGCCTCCATGGCGTCCTCGACGGTCTTGAGAAGGTCCGTATCGTCATTCATGGCAGGGCCGCCGAGGATGATGATGGGGACAAAGCAGTTCTCGACGATGCGGCGGAAATCATCGGGCGACTTGGCATCGACCGGGTAGGGGGTCTTCACCACATCCGCCCCGATTTCAGCAGCCAGGCGGGTAGCGAACTTGATGTTCTCGCAGGTGTATTTGTCCTTCACCCCGAGGCCGTAGGGCAGCGCCTCGATGATCACAGGAATATCGGTGTCCATGCTCCCGCGGATGAGTTCCGCGTTTTCCTGAAGGTTGACGTTCTCGTAGGCAATGCCGGGGTAAAGCATGCTCATCACGGCATTCGCCCCGACCATTTCCGCGTCTTCACAGTCCCACATGCCAATGCTGCCGGCGCCATGGCCTTCGGTGCGGGTATTGTAAACGTCCGCCCGGAGACAGATGCCTTTGCCGGCGAGGATGTCTCCCGCTCGAAGGGCGACGCCGAGGTTCATGACATAGCCGTCCACGAATTCGTTAACCTTTTCGACTATGGCGAAGGGGTTTTCCAAGCCGGGCACGGGAAGTACGCAGCCGTGGTCGATGGGAAGAATGACGGTCTTGCCGTCGCGGAAGAAGGTTTCGAGATTTTCCTGGCGGTTCATGAGAGCCAATGTCCATGCCTGCTAAGCCCCCTGCTTGCAATGGGGAATTCAAAGCGGGCGAACATCTCAATCAGCGTCTGAGGCTCTGTGGCTTGTTTTGTACCTTGTCGATCTCGTCGCGGTTCAGGTTCACTTCCCGTTCAAAACGGGTTTTTTCGCGTTTGTGCTCACGAACCATGTCCACGGTCCAGAAAGCTCCGCTGAGGCTGGTAGCCAGAAGCAGCAGGAAGAGCAAATAGCACATCAGTGACATATGCCTCTCCTGGATACGTCGCACATCGCGGTCCGTGTCAACATCCAGCACGCCGAGTAGATCCATCCACCATAGGCGCCACACACGGGGATCCTGCGCCACATTCAACGCCCAGAAACTGGCGAAGAGCGACAAGATGGCTGCGATGGCAAGTCCGATGGGCATCCTTGATCAATGTGAACGGACGGGAGGGCTCGCAACCAGCAAATTGGGTCACCAATTCTTAATCCACTTATTGGCGAGGGCTTGGTTCTGCAGGGTTTCGACAGAGCGGGCGAGGATGTTCACTTCGTCCTCGCCGTAGGACCACAAGTCATAAGTGGCGTTGATCGTCGTTGCCTGAGCGTTGCCATTGCTTCCACCGCTGCTGGGCCCGGTGGCGTCTGCGGGGCTGGCCTTGATATATTGGAAGGGGCGTGAAAATCCGTCAACGATCATGTAGTGCAGGTTGTTGACCCTGCGCCACATGGTTTTGGGCATGTCTTTGAAAAGAACATTCGGAATCTCCGATTCGTCAAAATTACCATCCGAGGCTCCGCCGCCTCCTGCTCCAGAGGCAGCACTGTTGGCTGCTCCCTGAATCGCGTCAAAGCCATCACCTAGGAGGGCTTGATACAAGCATTTTGCCCCTCCGATTCGATAGCTCTTCTTCGGCATGACTTCGAGCATTTCGTCGGCTGAAACAGGTTCGGGATACTCGCCAAACTTGTCAAAGTACCGCTCCAAGGAAGACTCAACCGCTGTCAGGGTGGCTTCAGTGGTCCGGCGCTTCGATCCCCGCATCGCATAGTTGTAACCGCCAATGGTCAGGGCGGCGAGAATGACGATGATCGAGATGACGATCATCATTTCAGCTAGGGTAAAGCCGGCGGCCCGGCGGGTGGAGACGGGGAGTTTCATGGCGGTGTGGATTCGAGGGTTGAGTTGGCTGGCGGGCAAGGTGTTCAGACCTAGCCCCCGCCACCACCGCTGAGATTCTTAATCACGTCGATGAGCGGCAGGAAGAGCGCCATCACGATCACGCCGACCACAAGAGCCAAGACAACGATCATGAGCGGCTCCAGCATGGAGGTGAGCGCGGAGACAGAATTGTCCACCTCATCCTCATACACGTCAGCGATCTTCAATAGCATCTCGGGCAGCTGGCCGGTTTCCTCGCCCACGTCCACCATGGAGATCACCATCGGGGGGAAAACGCCGCTGGCCTCAAGCGGGCCAACCATCGATTCACCTTCCTTCACGGCATCATGCACTTTCATGATGGCGTTGGAGACAATGACGTTGCCGGCGGTGTCTCGAGTGATGTTGAGAGCCTGAAGAATAGGCACGCCGGAGGTAACGAGGGTGCCTAGAGTGCGGGTGAAGCGGGAAATGGCCGTCTTGCGCTGCACATCTCCAAACAGCGGGAGCTTCAATTTCATGCTGTCGATCCACTGGCGGCCGCCTTGGGTGGCTGCCATGGCACGCCAGGAAAGGAAGACTGTCACCACAACGGCAATAATGTGCCAGATATATTCCCACATCCAGCGGGAGAAGCCGATCACCCACTTTGTCAGCTCGGGGAGCTTCTCTTTTGAGCCGAGCATGTCCTCGAAGATGGTCTCGAAGCGAGGAACAATGACCAGCATCAGGAAGACCATGATGCCCGCAGCAATGAACATCACGATGATCGGGTAAACCATCGCGGCCACGATCTTGTTCTTGAGTTTCTGGGCTTTTTCCTGGTATTCGGCCAGACGGTTGAGCACGAGCTCGAGCACACCACCAAGCTCACCCGCCTTGACCATGTTCACATAGAGCTTGTTAAAAATGCGCGGATACTGCTGGAGGCTCTCAGAGAAGGTGGAGCCCGTCTGAACATTTTCGGCCAGGGTGTTGATGGTGGCCTTCA
>JBJONJ010000416.1:0-5997 GCA_046051905.1 Verrucomicrobiota bacterium | reverse complement strand
CTACCTCGCGCAACGCGGCGAGCGTCATCCAGTTCTCCGTCACAGATGACGGCATGGATACCACGATGACAGCCACCTTCCGTCGTGATCCCCGTGCCGCGGATCTGACCTACGAATTGCAGGCCAGTGACGACCTTGTGCAGTGGGACACCGTGCTCACGAGCACCGGCGGCAACACGCCAACCGGCTCCGCTTTTGTGAGCGACACCGCCATCGCTGGCGAGAGCCCGATGCGGCTCGTGACGGCTCAGGGCCTGATTCCTGGGTTGGAGACTCGCAGCTTCATCCGGCTCAAAATCACGCGGACTCCATGATTCGCGGTCTCTGCTGCCTTTTGATGGCCTCCGTGGCATCCGCTGCCACCGTGGTGACGATCCAGCCATCGGCGACGACGCCGAATTCGGGTGATGCCTACCTTCGGGCGGCGGCTGCAGCGTCGAGTTTTGGCTCTGCGGGAGCCTTGGTGGTCTCCGGCAGCGGATCGGCGAATACCAACGGTCAGTTCGCTTCGCTCCTGAAGTTTGACCTCGCCACGGCAAAGACGGCTTTTGATGCGGCTTACGGCATTGGAAACTGGACGCTCGACAGCATTCAGCTTCAACTGAACGCCACCACGCCGGGGAATCCCACGTTCAATGCCAACACTGCCGGTCTCGTTCTCGTGGAATGGCTGGCAGACGACACGTGGCTGGAAAGCGCCATCACCTGGAATGGCATGGCGGCCCTAGTCGGCGCCGGAAATGAATCTCTCGGCAGTCTCGCCTACACCGGAGCCAGCACCGGCTTGGCAATCGCCAACCTCACGGCCAGCACCGGATTCACGACGGATCTTCAAAACGGTTCCACCGCCAGTTTTCGACTCGTGGCTGGTGATGCGGATGTGAGCATGGTGGTGAACTCACGAAACCTCGGCACCGCTGGAAACCGCCCGGCGCTCATCCTTTCGGCATCGGCTGTGCCGGAGCCTTCACGCCTCATCATGGCCACGGCTGGTTTGATACGCCTCGGGAACCGACGCCGTCGGTGAGGTAGCTCGTTCGATGTCCCAAGGCTGTCATTCATAAACGGCACCACGGATGAGTCGGGTGGGGAAGTCGTCGGCTCATCAGGGAATACGGGAAAGAAGGCGAAGTCCGGTAAGCGCCATTTCAAAGCTTAAATGCCCGATTTTCTAAAAATTTTGCCTTTGTTAATAATTTATTGTTGCAATTTTTTCTATAATTTAAATAATATCCGTGCAATTAAGCAATAAATTACATGAAAAAGCTCATCCTCATCCAGAACGACTATCCCGGCACCGGAAAGAGCACCCTCTCCCTCTGCCTCACTCGTCATCTTGAGCAGTATGGCGTGGATCACCGCCTGCTCGCCCTTGTCGAAGAAGGTGCCTCGGCCACACCGGGCAGCCTCCTTCTCGACCCCGATTCGCTCACTCCCCGTGCCTTTATGGCGCATGTCGACGCCTCCCCGATCACGATCCTTGAGGTCGGCACCGGCCTGGGTGATTACTTCAATTCCTTCTATCAGGAGCACGAGTTCGAAAACCTCCTCCACGAAACGGGCGTGGCCGTCACCCTCGTGCTGCCCGTCACCGCGGACCGCGAGAGCTTCGATTCCGTCACCCAGGCTGCGGAAATCTACTCGGACAACGCCGAGTATCTGATCGCCCACCTCGTGACGAGCAGCTATGACGAGGACGACAAGGTGTGGGACACGAGCTATGCCGCGCGGGTCATGGACATGTTTGAGGCTGTCGAGCTTCACATTCCTGAGATTACCTTTCACCTCGAACTCGGCATCGAACGCATGTCCTTGGACGATGCGCTGCAATCGCCCGACGCCGAGGAGCGCCTGGGCAAGGAATACACCAAATGGCACCGCCGGGTCATGGGCCAGGTGGACAGCACCCGCAGCTACCTCTTTGGCGATGTTTTCCGCCCCACGATCATGCCCAAACCTGCCAAACCAGCACGAAAGGGCCGCGCCAAGGTAGAAGTCTAACACGATTCACCCCATCGTTCGTCTTGAGCCCCTCACGGGAAGCTTGTGAACCTTGCGCACCCACTGCCTGTTTTTGAATACCCTAGGGCTCCGGATAAAACCATGATTTCTGGCTGCGAGCGGCCTCGCTGGCTCTTTAGCCGCGGTTATCGTCGCTCTCGCCTTGTCATGGAGTCCGCCGTGGCCTTTAAACCAAGGTAGCTCCGAGTGCGCGTTCTAAAAAATTTGGATTATTTTGTAAATTCAATAATTTGACTGCCGACACTTCAAACCAGAAGGCCGGGGTGGAAACTCCCCAGCGTTCCTTTTTAGCCAGCCATCAAGACAAACAAAAAGCCATGAACCTGAGTTCATGGCTTTTTGGATACCCGATTTACAAGCTGGCTAGGCGAGGGCTGCAAGACGCTTCATCAGGGCATCTTTCGACTGAACGCCGACAACGGAGTCCTTGGCGGAACCATCCTTCATAAAAACAAGCATCGGAATGGATCTCACACCGAACTTCGCGGCCAGATTGGGGGCCTCGTCCACATTGACTTTGCCTACTCTTACCTTCCCGGCTTGCTCAGCCGCCAGTTCATCGAGGATTGGCCCCAGCATGCGGCAGGGTCCGCACCAAGGTGCCCAGAAGTCCACGATGACGGGCACGTTTGAGGAGGAAATTTCAGAGTCGAAATTGGCTTCGGTGAGGGTGAGGACTGCTTCGCTGGCCATAGTGAGGATGAGGGTGGAATTGAGTATCTACGCTGGCACCTCATGACGCTGAATCAACGAAAGTTTTTGCCAACACTCCCCCCGACTCCATGCTCGCCGCGTGTTCTCCCTGCTCAAATCCTGGCGCTTCGGCCTCGGCTACCTCGCATTCGTCATGGTGGGGTCCCTGCTGCTCTTGGCCTGGCTGAGGCAGCGCGAGCAAGAGGAATCCTCCCGGTTGTTTCAAACCCTCGCCCAAGCCGATGCGGAGTTTGTCCGCCGCATGAATCTCCCGCGCAGTCAAAAGCTCGCCCGTGATCTCGCGCAACTACTCGGCATGCGGATTGAGTTTCGCGGGGCCGGCCGGGGTCTGAACACGAACGAGGACACGCTCGTCATCCGCCTCGATGAAAAAAACGACATGATCTTCACCCGCCCCCCCATCGGTACGCAACTCTCGCTGCGTGATCCTGCCACGCGAAATGCGCTGCTTACCTTCTGGCTGGTGGCCGGCCTCATCGGCTGGCTGCTGGCGCGTGAACGCTCGAAACGAGCGCAAACCGAGCGCCTCGCCATGCTCGGCCGGGTGGCCACCAGCCTCGCGCACGACATCCAAAACCCGCTCGCCTCCATCCAGCTTCACGCCCAGCTCATCACGCCATCCAATGACGTGGACACCCAGGCTGTGCAGCTCATCCAAAACGAATCAGAAGTCATTTCCGGACTGGTGAATCAATGGCTACACCTTGCCAATCCCGTGCCGCCGCAGTTTTCTCGGCTGGACGTGGTCGAAATAATCCAAAACGTCGTCACCAGCCTCCAAGCCCAAGCACGGCACGCTGGCGTACAGCTCGAAACAGATCTCAAAGGTCCACTTTGGACTGCGGGTGATGCCCAACGCCTCTCGCAAGCCATCCGCAATCTCATCATCAACGCCATCCAGGCCATGGCACGCGGTGGAAAACTCCGCATCAGCGCCGAGAAAAACGAAAACGACCTTACCCTTCGCTTCGCCGACTCAGGCCCTGGTTTTAGCGAGGCCGCGCTCGCCCGCGGCACCGAACTATTTTTCACCGAAAAAGAAGGCGGCATGGGCGTGGGCTTGAATATCGGCGCTTGCATCATTGAGGCACACGGCGGCCGCCTCTCGCTACAAAATGATCCCAAGGGTGGTGCCATTGTCTCCGTCTCACTTCCCTCCCCCGCATGAGCCATTCCATTCTTATCATCGAAGACGAATACGCCCTCGCCGCCGCGCTCTCGACGGCAGTGCGCCGCCTCCAAGCCACTCCCGTCGTGGCCGCCTCGGGGCAAAGCGGCATCGACAAGCTCGCTTCGCAGGCTTTTTCCCTCATCCTGCTCGATGTGGGCCTGCCGGACATCAACGGGCTGAAGGTGCTCGAGAA
The DNA here is from genome assembly GCA_046051905.1 of Verrucomicrobiota bacterium. GTDB lineage: Bacteria > Verrucomicrobiota > Verrucomicrobiia > Verrucomicrobiales > Verrucomicrobiaceae > Prosthecobacter. The sequence continues at coordinate 1,897 of JBJONJ010000416.1, read as the reverse complement.
AATCCAAAAGCTGCCACAGCCACCGCCCGTCATCATCATCACCGCGCATGGCACACTCGATACCGCGCTGGAATCACGCAGGCTCGGCGCACGCGAGTACTTCCTCAAGCCGCTCGACCTCGCCGCCATTCAGCGGACCATCCGCGAGGTCTTCGCGCCCTTGAAAGCCGCGGCTCGCAACGACACCGCTATGATCGGCACCAGCGAGCCCATGCAGCGGGCCTTTGCCGCCATCGCACAAGCCAGCAGCATCGACACGCCAGTGCTCCTGCAAGGTCCGCCCGGCAGCGGCAAAAGCCTCGCCGCCGAAGTCATTCATCGCCATAGTGCTCGTGCGGACAAACCACTCACCGTGTTCCGCGCCGATGAATGGACGGAACAGCGAGCGGAGGCCTCGCTCGAAGACGCCATCCATCAAGCAGCCGAGGGCGTGCTCTTCCTCGATGAGATCAGCACTTGGTCAAAGCCTCTGCAGGCCGCGCTCATGCACCGGCTCACCACCGGAAAACGACGCGCACGGCTCTTCAGCGCCTCCAGTCAGGATCTCGCCACCCAAGTGGCCGAAGGTGCCTTCCGCGAAGATTTGTTCTATGCCCTCGCCGTGCTCCGCGTAATCCTCCCGCCGCTTCACGAGCGCACGGAGGACATTCCCGCCCTCGCCGCCTCGCGCGCCGGCGATCTCGCGCTCTCCGCCGAGGCTCTTGCCGTGCTCAAAGCGCACCCTTGGCCCGGCAATGTCCGCGAGCTGCACACCGCGCTCGACCACGCTGTCGCGGTATGCGGTGGGAACACCATCCTCCCGCATCATCTGCCTCCCCATCTCGCCACCAGCAAGACTTCGACCCATCTCGAAGAATACATGAAACGCTCGCTCGCCGCTTGGCTCGACCAGAAAACCACCGGCGATGACAGCCGCATGCCTGCCTACGACGATCTGCTCGAAACCGTCGAAGCCAGCATGCTCGAAAAGCTTCTTCAACGCTTCGACCACAAGCCCACACATCTCGCCGCGGCGCTCAAAATGAACCGCGCCACTCTGCGTCGGAAGTTGAAAGAGGATTGAGGATTAACCTGGCCAATTGGACAAACCGCCACGGTTGCCACACAAATACAAAAAGGTACACTCGCCGCATCAGCAAACCGCGTCTCTCGTTTGGCGAAGTCTTCAACATGAGCTTGGGATTCCTGGCCATCCATTTCGGCTTTGGGCTGTCATTAGCGAACATGAGCGCCATCGAGACCAAGCCTGGCGCGGACCCGTCGAAGATCCCCATCCTTTGGCTGCACTGGAGCGGTCCATCGCCGTATTTTTTATGCCAAACTCGCCCGCGCTAAGGGTGGAGGCATCGATACCCACCGCCACTGCGTTGACGCATTGCGTGAACGACGAGTCACCGATGTGAAAAAGTATCCGAAATCTCACACCACGGAGCAAAGATCAAAGGACTCTGGTACTCTTTGCGCCTTTGCGCGAGTCTGTTCTGCTTGCAAGCCACCAAACCCGCCGATGAATTGCCTCCGATGATCTCTCATCCACCTCCATGTGAGGCAGTCGGGCGAACTGGTGGAAAAGTGACAGGTCATCGAACAGGCCGGCCCATGCGAGCCGACCTGCTCGAAACCAACCTGGCCGGTCAGACGAGGACGGCCGGGGATTGTTCTTCAAGCGCCTCAATCTCCGTCAGGCGCTCCTGCTCGGCATCGAGGTCGTTGACGGGATCTTCCTGGGCATCCTCGTCGCGATGCTTGGCTTCGAGGGCGAGCTCTTGCTGGGACTTCTTCAGCGTGCGGGTGTCTTCGGTGGTCATGCGGACGCCGACGGGCTTGGAGACGCCGAATTCCTGCATGGTGACGCCGTAGATGACATCGGCGCGGCTCATCGTGCGCTTGTTGTGCG
>JBJONJ010000415.1:0-12294 GCA_046051905.1 Verrucomicrobiota bacterium | reverse complement strand
CCACCAGAACCTTCGTCATGGCCTTCACATAGGCTTGGGCCGATTCCGTGTCCTGAAACACGGTCTGCCAGGCCGCGTGATGGCGTTTCGCCTCCACACCGGCCTGCCAGGCCAACAAACGATCCGCCAGCAAACCGCGAGCGCCTTCTGCCGCCTCGGCATCCTCGTTGTGCGCCCGCAGCACGGTCACGCAGGCGAATTTGCCCAACTGGTCCTCCCAGAACGGCGCGATGCCGTTCAGCGCCGCCGATTTGAAGTTCACCTCAACCTGCGGCCCAAGCGACGCGGCATCGAGATACCTCTCCGGCTCGATCACCTCCGCCGTGCTCACCGGCGGGCGGCTGTAGGCCGCGTTCAACTGCGCAAACTCGCCCGCGCTGTGCAGCGACTGGGCAAACTCAAACCCGCGCATGAACGGAAACATCGCCATCTCACGCAGGAAGACCGGCAGCGGCACCTGATTCAGCGGATGATCGGGATCTTCGGCGGGAATGCCGTCCTTCGGCTCAGCCTTCGGGTTTTGCAGCGAATACAAAAAGCGCGTCAGGCCCGCATCGCCTGCCAGCAGGCTCTCACGGGCGGTGCGTTCATCGAGCGACAGCGTGCCATGCTGCGGCTGAAAAAGGATCGGGCCATACTCACGAAGCATCTGGCCAAAGGCCACCGCCAGCGGCTCATCCGGCTTCGCCGAGGGCGGCGGATCACTCTCGGGATCGACCACCAGCATCGTGTCATTCTCCCCGTCATACCAGCCACCCAGTTGGCGAGTGAGCAGCTTCGCCCGCAGCGGCAGCGGATCGATCTCCTGCGGGATCCAGCCCAGCGCCGCCAGCGCCCGTGCCTGCCGCTGCGCCTCATCACCGGGTTGAAGACGCTTCAGCCAGTCCAGCACCACCTTCTCCACCTCCACCTCCGTCGCCGGCGATGTCACCAAAGGCAGCGCCTTGATCTGACGGAACTTCATCATCTCCACACCCATGCCCACAAAATCCGGCGCGATGCCATCATCCGCCGGCATGGCCGTGCGCTGAGCTCCGCCCTTCATCCCGAGCGTGCCGAGCTTCTGGATGAGCTGCGCATTCTCATCCTGCAGCACCTGCACCTGGCCTTGCAGATACTCGTTTTGGCCCAAAAGCAGGTCGATCTGCTTTTTCAGATCCTCCACGGTCTCGCCGCCCTTGGCGCGATCACTCAGCGAGGTTCCTTCAACCACCGGCGCGGCTTTTTCCCCGTTCAAAAAAAATGCCGCCACTCCTCCGAGGAGGATCAAAACGAGCAACAGCAGCGCGGGCGGGATTTTCATGTGGTGGAACGATAGCGAGGATCAAGCCGTGTCACCAGCTTCGAGCAAGGTCAAGGCTTCGCCGGTCAAGTTCGTCAAGGCCCTGCTTCTTGACCCCTTGACCATCTTGACTCCTCCCCTCTCACAACTCACCGAGCCCACCACGCTTAATCCACGCATCCAGTGCCTCATACGGCTCCATGCTCAACATCGGGCCGCAGCCAAACGGAGCCGCGTTCACGCTCGTCACGTCCATCTGGCCATCCTTGATGCGCAGCACGGGAAAACCTTCCGCGTGCCATTCATAAAACCCGTCATGCGCCGCCAGCACATCACGCTGCAAGGCCTCCGGATACACATCCAGACCGCGGAAGTAGTGATGACCATTCCGCTCCACATGCGCCACGCCCAGCGCCACCTGCACCGCCACATCTTGCAGCATCGCCACCGGGCCGATGCTGCACAGGTCCTCGCCGCTCAGGATCGAATCCGGCCGCATGCGCAGCAGCGCAGCGTTCGCTAGGCCCTTCACGATGCCTTTGCAGTTCTTGTGGCTCGTGCCGCGATAGCCCAGCTCCAGCGCACGCGGGAGATCGTCGAGAGAACCATCACTCTCATCAATAATCATCCCAGGCATGTCCTTGCACTCGCGCAGCGCCGCCATCTCATCCCCAAGCGCCTTCGCACGATGCAATGGTTGCTCAATCAGCAACAACTGCTCAAACAAGGGCTCCAGCGCCTTCTCCGCCCGCAGCATCGCGTAGTAGTCACGGAAGCTCGCGAGGTCGTGGAACTGCTCGTTGCCATCCAGTGTCGTCTTGAAGCCCCGCGGGCAGTTCTCCACCAGGATGCGAGTCACCTCGCGCAGCCTCGGCAGGTCCGTCTCCGCCTTGCCGCAGATCTTGATTTTGAAAAATGACAGCCCGTAAGCCCGGATCGACTCGTCCAGCGCCTGCGGCAGGCCATCATTCACTTGTTCCGCCGCCGGAATCTCAATCGCCCGCAACTCATCACCGAGGCCGATCGTGTGCCGCACATGCACCCGCTCCAGCGGCCGATCCACCAGCGCCTTGCCGACCTTCACGCCACGCACCGCGCTCAAATCAATCCCAAGCTCTTCCGAGCCCAAAACCGCATGCAGCGGCCTTCCCAGCGCCTTGCAGATGCCATCAAGTACCGCCCGCTCCATCAGGCTCACACCCAGGTTCGCCAGCAGCGGCGGCACCTCGCGCACCTTCGCCCAGCTCGCCTGCTCAGCATACAAATCCTGCCACCACGCGAAAAAGCCCACCGGCCTCTCCGCAGCCAGCCGGGCAATGCGCGACGCATTCTGGATCACCGCGATCATCTCGCACAAATCCGCTTCGAAGGGCGTCTCCGGGTTCTTCGTGAACCACTTCAGTGCCAGCCCCTCGCTGCTCAGCCCGATCACCTCACGCCCGTTCACCACCAGGTCCACATTCACAAACACATGCGGCACCACCGTCATGCTGGCGATCCCATATTTAAACGGAAACCGCAGCCGCATCGGCAGCACATGAAATCGAAAACGCTGAATGGAGAAATTCATCGCCCAGACCGTGCCGGTAGCCCCACCGATCGTCAAACGCAGCATTGAACAATCCCCGTGCCTGCTTTTCATTTCCGCATGAGCACGTCAGCGACTCCCGAACCCGGCCACAACCACGATGCCAGCATCGCCAAGGTCAATCAGCGGGCGAAAGACATCGAGGACAAGCTGCCGAGGCTGAAGCAGTTCTTCCAGCAGGCAAAGATCATGCTCAGCCTGATCAAGGACTATGCCGCGGGCCGCTACCGCGAGACGCCTTACTGGGCCATCGCCGCTGTGGCGCTGGCCTTGCTGTATGTGCTGAACCCCGCCGACCTCTTTCCTGATGTGATCCCCGGCCTGGGCTACCTCGACGACGCGGCGGTGATCGCCTTCTGCCTCAAGCTCGTGGAGCAGGACCTCGAAAGGTACAAGCAATGGCTCGCCGCCAAGACCGCTCCCGGCGCCGGGCCCGTGATCGATGTTTGAGCCTCATTTCGGCGCGTAGGGCTTGTAGAATTTCTTCGCGCCAAACTCAACGTAGCGACCATCCCCCGCCTTCAGATACACCGGCGGCTCCGCATCGCGACCGGCAGTGACGGGCTTGTAAACAAACCAGCGCCCGCTGCTCTCCTTCGCGATTTTGAACATCACCGCGTCATCCATCTCGACTGTGTCCTCCACACGACGAAACAGGCCTTTCTCCTGCCCGGCAAACTTCAGGTTTGGCTTGTAACGATCATCCTCCGGCCCGAGCCCGAGGTAGAGCGCCCTGTCACCGAGCGCCGTGGGATACTCCGTCCACTCATAATCCACCGGATGCAGGTGGATGCGCCACGCCAGGATCACCAGCGCCGAAAGCAGCACCGCCCAGCCCAGCAGCAGGCGGCCCGGTGTGTCACGCAGTTGATTGGTGCTCATGGGCTGGTGATACCTCGAAAGCCCACCGGCTGACAAGTAGCACTTCACCTGGTCACACCCGCGGATTCCCGCCACGAAACCGTCAAACTTTGTGCTTGCACGAACGTCCGGGCACGCCACTATCCGCACCCTCAACCCCGCGGGTGTAGCTCAGTGGTAGAGCACTTCCTTGCCAAGGAAGATGTCGCGCGTTCGAATCGCGTCACCCGCTCCACTTTCCCAGAAAGTGGATCTCCCGCACTCACTCGGAAATCGCATGTTTGTCTGGTCGAAACTCTCCGCCTCGAAGTGGGCAGACGCTTGGGAGGAACGCTTCGCAGGAGCCACGGACCTGACGCTTGTCGTCACCAGCTTTCCAGGCCGTGAAACCATCCGCGTGGAGGCCTACTGCCCGAAAAAAAGCCGTGCTGCTGCCATTCAGACGATGTGGGGCGGCTCCGTGCGGGAGTTGAAAACGAAAAACTGGGCGGCCATGGCCTCCAAGGCCACGCCACCGCTCAAGGTGCGTGATCGTTTTCTTGTCTGCGCCACCCGTTCGACAGCCGAGCTGGCCAGGCTGCGCCGCGAGCATCCCGGACGCGAGATTCTCTCCATCCCGGCAGACATGGCCTTTGGCACCGGGCATCATGAGACGACCTCCACCGTGCTGCGCCTGCTCGTCGATGCGGCGGATGCGTTTCAACGTTCTGGCAAAGTCTGGACCCTGGCGGATCTCGGCTGCGGCAGTGGCATCCTCGCTATCGCCGCGCTGAAGCTCGGTGCTCGCAAGGTGTGGGGCTGCGACTACGACCCGCAGGCCGTGCGCATCTCCAAGGAGAACGCCACGCGCAACGACACGCCGAAGGCACGCTTCACCCGGCTCGATGTGCTCAAGTGGGAGCCGAAGGAGCAGTGGGACATCGTGGCCGCGAACATCTTCCACGATGTGCTGGAGGCCGCCTTTCCCCATCTCGTGAAGTCGGTGGCACCGGGCGGCCTCTTGATCCTGTCCGGCATCCTGCACACGCAGGCTGATTCCTGCCTCGCCGCGGGGAAAAAAGCGGGCTTCCGGGCCGACCGCATCCTGCGCAAAGGCAAGTGGGTCACGGCCATCGGCCATGTGAAGCCCTGTTGAGGCCCCCGAACCTCTCCCCTGCCCTGCCACCTGAGTGCGCAGGGGCATTCGCCATTCGACATTCCGCATTCGTCATTCACTTTCCCCGACCTCATGCCCGCTCTGAAACTGCACGACACCCTGACCCGAACCGACCGCGAAGTGAAGCCGCTCGATGGCAAAACACTGCGCTTCTACTGCTGCGGCCCCACGGTCTATGGTCCGGCTCATATCGGCAATTTCCGCACCTTCGTGGCCCAGGATGTCATGCGCCGCGTGGTCGAGGCCTCCGGCACGCCCACCCTGCATGTGCGCAACATCACCGACGTGGATGACAAGACGATCCGCGACTCCCAGAAAGCCGGTCAAACCCTCACCGACTTCACCCGCGGCTGGACGGAGAAATTCCACGCCGATTGCGCCTCGCTCAATCTTCTGCCGCCGCAGGTCGAACCCAGCGCCGTGGCGCACATCTCGCATCAGGTGGCGATGATTGAGAAACTCATCGCCAAAGGTCACGCCTATGCGGCAGCGGATGGTAGCGTGTATTTCCGTGTGTCGTCCTACAAGGACTACGGCCGCCTCAGCCATCTTGAAGACCGTGAGCTGCGCCTCGGTGCCTCCGAGGCCGCCAGCGCCACCGATAGCGATGAATACACCAAGGATTCGCTCACCGATTTCGCCCTGTGGAAAGCCCGCAAGCCCGAGGACGGAGCGAACTACTGGCCCAGCCCGTGGGGCGAGGGCCGGCCTGGATGGCATCTCGAATGCAGCGCCATGATTCTCGAATACCTCGGCGAGGACTTTGACCTGCACAGCGGCGGCGTGGACCTCATCTTCCCACATCATGAGAACGAGCTCGCACAGAGCTGCTGCAGCACGCACGGCCAGTTTGCGCATCACTGGATGCACGTCGCCCATCTGATGGTCGATGGCGGCAAGATGAGCAAAAGCCTCGGCAACCTCTACACGCTCGCCGATCTCCAGCAGCGCGGCTACACCGCTGCCGAGGTGCGCTATGTGCTCATCTCCGGCCACTACCGGGCACCTCTGAACTTCACCTTCCACAGCCTCGACTCCGCCCGTCAGGCCCTGCAAAAGCTCGCCAAGGCCGACAAAGCCCTCGCGTCCATTTCTCCAACCCTCCAACACTCCAGCACTCCCGGCCCCTTCCAAGACGCGTGGGAGACACTGCTCAACGATCTGAATGTCCCCGGTGCTCTCGGCGGCATCTTCGGGGTGCTGAACAAGCTCAAACCCGCCGCGATTTCCGTCGAGGAAGCCGCCGTGGCACGCAACGGCCTGCACTTCATGCTCGGTGCCCTAGGTATCACGCTTCCTCCCGTGCTGGAAGAAGCCGCCGCCGATGTGCCCGCAGACATTCAAGCCCTCGCGCAGCAACGCTGGGATGCCAAGCAAGCCAAGGACTGGGCCACCGCTGACACGCTGCGCAAAGAGCTCGAAGCCGCCGGCTGGCTCATCAAAGACAGCAAGGAAGGCTTCAGCGTGGTGCCCAAGAGCTGAGGAACGCGAGAGCGCCTCACCACTTGTTCGCCTGGATCACGTCCTTCTCGCCCTTGAGGTAGTTCACTAGGTTCAAGGTGGCCCGCATGGCCTGTCGTGGCACGCTTTCATAGGTGCGTGAGCCGATGTGGGGGGTGATGAGGGCCTTCGGATGCTTCAGTAGCGGATGATCCGGCTTCGGCGGCTCCTCGTCGAGCACGTCAGTGGCGTAGCCGCCTGCCTTGCCGGCATCGAGAGCAGCGATGATGTCTGCCATGTGCACGAGCTCGGCACGCGAGGTGTTCACGACGAGCAGATCCGGCTTAGCAAGCTTCAAGCGCTCGGCATTGACGAGGTGGCGGGTGCTCTCGCTGAGGTTCGCATGCAGGCTGAGCACATCAAGGTGCGGCAGCATGGTCTCGATGGTCTCATGACGCTCGATGCCGTTTTCCTTGGCGAAGGCCTCCGGCCAGTAAGGATCCAGCGCATGCACTTTCATGCCAAAGGCGAGCGCACGCTTCGCGACCTCCTGACCGATGCGGCCGAGACCGATGATGCCCATGGTCTTGTTCCAGATCTCATGGCCAGTAACACGCTTCCACTGGCCGTTGCGCACGGCGTTGGCGGAATCGACGAGGTTACGCACGAGGGCGAGCAGCAGGCAGAAGGTGTGCTCGGCCACGGTGGTGTGGTTCACGCCGGGCGTGAAGAGCACGGGCAGCTTCTTTTCGGTGCAGGCCGCCACATCGATCTTGTCGAGGCCGATGCCGTATTTGGAGATGACGCGAAGACGGGGCAGCGACTTGTCCAAGACCGCGCGAGTGATCTCATCATCGCCACAAAGGAAGGCGTCGAACTGCCCAGCCAGCTCCAGCATGCGGCTTTCCGGCAGCGGTCCGCGCTCGCGATGGATCTCAAAGCCCTGTGCCTCCAGCAGGGCGTGGTGATCGCCGGGGGTGTCTTGATAGCTGGTGGTGGTCAGAAGGATACGCATTGGCAGGGCGGAGATTCGGGGTTAGGGCGGTCAGCATGGGACAAGACGAAATCGAGCGCAACATGGGCGTGCAGCCTTTGGACGGCATCATGGCGGAGCACGCCCTGGGGAATCATGACCTCGTGAACGCGTGCGAGGAGCCGATCACCCACAAGGCCGTCCAGCGTGCCCGCAAGGGCCGCCGCCTCACCAAGCACATGCAGCGCCGCGTGGCGGACGCTTTGAACCGCGCCGTGACACTCCAAGGCAAGACGCTTGAGCGTGCCTGGGAGGTGAGCGACCTCTTCTCCTACTGACCACCGGCCTCGTCACTCCCGTCCAGAATGTGCCAACACACACTGGATACAGCACCGGCGAGGGCACGCCGCCAGGGCGCAAAGGCTCCCGAGCCCTCCCGCGCCATCGCCAGCATCAGGACATCATGATGATGCCGCTGGTCCTCAGCAGGAAACTCGGGAAAAAACGAATCAGGAAACGGCAGCGTGCCATGCATCAGGCGGTCTGTCCCCCCATGCCCGCAAAGGACATCCCCTGTGGCGGAGGGAGTGACGGGACCTCCAAACCATGCGCACTGCGCATTGCATCCAAACGCGATCCATCGTAAAAAGCGCCGCTCATGCAGGAAAACACCCCAGCCTCATCCCCTCGTCCCGCCGCCTCGGCTGTGATGGCGCGTGGCCCTGGCGAGACGAAGGAGGTCGATCCTGCATGGGAAGAGCGTGCCCGGCGCCTCCGTGTGCTCATCGACGACAACCTCCCCAACGAGCTGCGCAAGCTCTCGGAGGACCTCATGGACTCCCTGCTCCACAACGCCGGCGTGGCCGAACGCTTCGACGCCTTCTGCGTGCAGGCTTTCTCCAAGCCCGAATGGGCCGTGCCCGCCAGCGCCTTCATCGGCGAGCTCTTCGAGGACAATGAAGACCGTCTCGCCGAGCTTGCCCGCGTGCCAGATCTCGTGATCGAGCTCGGCTGCGGCCAGGCAGCCGTCTCCTGCACCGTCGCCTCCAAATGGGCCACCCGCGGTGAGACGCATCGCCTCTCCCGCCTTGCGGAATCCATCATCGCCGCCCAGGGCACGATGAAGAACCCCGCTGCGGTCGAAGTCATGCTGGCGCTCGCCGCCACGCTCGCCATCACGCGGCCCTCGCGTGCCGAGCAGCTCTTCAACGCCGCCGCGCCCCAGGCCGCTGACGAGCATGCTGAGTCCCTCGCCGATGCGAAACGCTGGATCGCCGCCGGCAAAAGCCTGGCCAGCGCCCCGCAGGAGATTCGTGATCTGTGGGACATGCGGCTGCGACGTCCGAGGATGGCTTGGAAATGGGAATCACCCGAGGAGCGAAAGGCTCTCAAAGCTCTTGCCGAATACTTCGACCCAGTTTCCGAACTCGCTCCGTTTGTTCAGAAGATTGTACCTACCTGCTGGTGGGATCTCGTTCAGCAAAAGGCGGTGGCAGAGCAGGCCATCCGGGCTGAGTTTGAAGGGCTCCCACCACCCGCTCCACGGCCCACAGCAGCCCAGCCAAACCAAGAGCCTGCACCTCGACGGCCCAATAAGGAATGGCTAGATGATGAGGTCCCTCCCGGGGTCCGGCCCCATGCCAGTTCCACCGCCCGGTTCATCCTCGGATGGGCCTGTGGTGTTTTCTTGATGTTGGTCACTTTCTTCATGGCCCCCGACGCGATGTACCACTTCATCAAGGATGCAAGGCAGGCTATCAACCCCACCGCAACCGCCACGGACAGCACCGTGCCCCCCGCCTCTCGCAGGGCGGGCTCAGATTCACCCCCCTCCCAAGCATCCCCCAATGCAACTTCCCTGCCCAGCGCCACTGCCCAACTGGACACGACCGCAAACGTCCCCGTGCTCAGCGGAAAGGCCTGGCGGGATGCCCAGACTCAAAAATTCGCCCGGCACAACACCTCGCTCGCGCATCTTTTCGCCCAGGTGAAACGCGGTAATTGGAATCAAAACCAGATGGTCCTCTCCGGGCACAACGCCGAACTGCCCTTCGCGGACGAAAGATACCTTCAGCTCCTAGTGTGGCTGCACCTCGATCCACCGGAAGATGCCGAGACACGGCACCATCTGCCCAAGCTGCTGTTCGAACGCGCGGGCTCCAGTGTACTCGCCATCTGGGAGGGCCTCTCCTATCCTGGCTCCCCCAATCAGGAAGACATTCGCCTCGCCGCACGCGAAGCCTACGACCAAGTGCGCAATACCTGGAGTTCCGAGGACGCAGAACGCATGCGCGAGCTGGCCCAGGAACCAGCTAAGTAGCCAAGCAATTGTTAGAACGAGTCCGGGGCCGCCACGCGACCTGATGCCGGCTCACTTGATGATCTCGCCCACAAGCAAAATCGCGCCAGGGTAGAAGGCGGTGCCTTCGAAACGCTTCGGGTCGTCGATCTTGTTGCCGTTCTTCGCGAGGATCTTGGCCTTATCGGGCACTTCGGGGCTGATTTCGATCTTCACCGTGTGAACGGTGTCCGGCAGCTCGCTGCCCAGGCTGAGCGTGGCGAGGCGGTGGTAGGTGCAGTAGGCATCGAGGCGCGGAACGAGTTTCACCGGTTGGTCATCGATGGTGACACTCACCTGGCCGCAGTCCGGCCCGATGATGTCGTAAATCGAGGCGCGGGTGCCTCTGAACTTGAAGCTGAGCACGTCGCCGGGCTTTGCGGCCTTTTGGAGGGCGCTCATGCGGTTGCTCCAGCGCTTCGCAAAGTCCGCCGGAGCTGGCTGGAAGCCGCTGGAGAGCGTGGCGGACTTGATCGGCACGAGTTTGGCCTGCTCGTAATTCGTCGCGATGAACGGTGCGGCCAACGTGTGGGCACTTTTGGCTTTCGACGCGGCTTGAATCGGCTCGATGGAACGCACGATGGCGGCGAGGTAGAGCTCGTGACCGGTCTCAACATGCGGATGCACGCTGTCCGGCGCGAAGACGATCTTACCCTCGAACTGCTTTTTCTCCTCGTCGGTCTTTGGCAGCTTCGCCTTCCACATGAGCTTGCCTTCCTTCGCCAGCTTCGCGACCTCCATGCCCATGTGAATGGTGGGGATGCCATAGTGGTCGGCGATCTTTTCCATGGCGCTGGCGCTGCGCTGGAATTTGCCGTCGAACATCGCGGGCACGAGCGCTTCGGTGACCGTGTAAACGAAGCAGATGTCGCACTCCGGCAGCGACTTCCAAGTCTGGCGCACGATACCCTCCATGCAGCGGTGGATCTGCTCCGGGGCCGCGCCGCCATCATTCACGGCGAACTCGACAAACAGCAGGTCCGGCTGGTGATCAAGCACGTCCTGTTTGAGACGGAAGACGCCAAGGTCCGAGCCCGTGCCGCCGATGGCCGCGTTGATCTCGCTGAACTTGGCCTGCGGCCAGGTCTTCTGGAAATGCGCCAGCGTCTTCGGCCTCCAGCCGTTCTGCGCCGTGATCGAGCCACCGAGGTAGCCGATCTTCACCGCCGCGCCCGGCGTGTTCGCCTTAGCGAGGAAATTCGGCAGCCCGGCACGCGGACGGCACTCCTGCGCGGGCACGAGGTCATCGGCGGCGAAAGCAGCGTGAACGACGAAGAGGGCGACGAGAGCAAAAAGAGGCTTCATTTGTTCTCTTTGGCAGAATCACCACGGAGGATCAAGCATCGTCATTGCGCCGACAAGGCGCCGCATGGCTTCGATCTTGCCCAAAGCGGCCCGTTACGCTTCGATGGCGTTTCATGAGTGAAAATCCAACCTCCCCCGGCCGCTACGCGTGGACGGTCGTCATGCTGCTCTTCCCCGTGGCACTGCTCAACTACCTCGACCGGCAGATGATCGCGTCGATGAAGGTCAGCGTGATGCAGGACATCACCAGCATCGGCAGCGAGACAAACTGGGGCTACATGCTGGGGCAGTTCAAATGGGTTTACGCCTTCTTCAGTCCGATCGGCGGCTACATCGCGGATCGTTTCAGTCGCAAATACACCATCACCGGCAGCCTTGTGGTGTGGTCGGCCATCACCTGGTACACCGGGCAGGTGGGCAGCTATCAGGGGTTGCTCTGGACACGCACGGCGATGGGCGTGAGCGAGGCTTTTTACATCCCGGCGGCGCTGGCGATGATCGCGGATTATCACACCGGCGGCACGCGGTCGCGGGCGGTGGGTGTGCATCAGACGGGCATTTACTGCGGCGTGATGATTGGCGGCTTTGCGGGCTTTGTGAATGAGTGGCCGGACTTCGGCTGGCGGGGCGCCTTCGATTACACCGGCCTCGCGGGCATTCTGTATGCGGTGCCGCTTTTGTTTCTGCTGAAGGATGCTCCGCGTGTGGCGAGCACGAACGACACCAGGCCCTCCGTGCTCACCGCCGGCAAGGAACTGCTCACCAACGCCTCCTACATCCTGCTCGTGCTCTACTTCACCCTTCCAGCGGTGGCCGCGTGGGTGGTGCGGGATTGGATGCCGGCGATCCTGCAAAAGGAGTTCAACATCAGCCAGGGCATTGCTGGCATGTCCGCCTCGATTTACTGGCAGGCCGCCGCCATCGGCTCCGCGATGCTTGGGGGTTGGCTGGCGGACCGCCGCATGAAATCGACTCAACACGGTCGCATCCAGGTGAGCGCTCTCGGCATGATCCTCATCATCCCGGCGCTCTTCGGTGTTGGCAATGCACCCGCGATGCACTCCTTCGGTCTCGCCATCGCCTCGCTCGTGCTCTTCGGCGTCGGCTGGGGCTTCTTTGACATCAACAACATGCCCATCCTCTCGCAGATCGCCCGCCCTCATCTCCGCGCCACCGGCTACGGCATCATGAACTTCGTCAGCATGTTCAGCGGCGGTTTGGCCGATTGGGGCTTTGGCAAGATGAACGACCTCAAAGTGCCGCTCAATGTGAGCTTCGGTGTCTTTGCGAGCCTGTGCATCGTCTCGGTCTTCATCGTGCTGATGATCAAACCGAAGGAGCAGCATTAATC
>JBJONJ010000414.1:0-3564 GCA_046051905.1 Verrucomicrobiota bacterium | reverse complement strand
AGACATACTCCCGTTCGCTTTATCTCGATGAGACTTGGGAGTTTAATACCTCGGGGACAGGGTCATCACCACTCACCGAGGGCGAGAAGCAGCGATACGAGATCGCCACACGACGTGGTTGGATGGGCGGAAAACTGGAGACACTTTATGTGGAGATTGTCGCAGCAAGTAATCAACCTTGAGCCAGTCCGCGCTTCGTGAGCACGTCTTCCGCCGATTCCGCTTTTCACAGCACGCGCTGGACACTCGTGCTGCGTTCGCGTGGTGATGCGCCAGAGGCACGCACCGCGCTCGGCGAGCTGTGCGAGGTGTATTGGGCTCCGGTGTTCCGCTTTTTGCGCAGCGAGGGCCGCGCCGAAGACGACAGCCGCGAGCTGGCGCAGGAGTTTTTTGCCCGTTTGCTCATGCGAGGTGGTTTCGACGGTGCCGATCCGGCAAAAGGCCGCTTTCGCTCCTACCTGCTCGGTGCGCTGAAGCACTTCCTCGCCGAACGCCGTCGCAATGAAGGCCGGGAAAAGCGCGGCGGTGGTGCCGTGGTGGAGTCGCTCGATGCCACCTCGCACGACACGGCTCCCGGCCTGCAAATCGCCGACGCCAGCGCGGCGATGAGTGACAAGCACTTCGACCGCGAGTGGGCCTTTGCGGTCATGGATCGCAGTTTGAAAGCTGTGCAGGCTGATTTTGAAAAAGTAGGCAAATCCGCCCATTTCGAGGCCCTGAAGCCCTGGCTCGTTGGCGACACCGACCAGCTCTCCCAAGCCGACGCCGCCACGCAACTCGGCGTCACCACCGGCGCGGTGAAAGTGATGATTCACCGCCTACGCAAGACCTTCCGCGCCGCCGTGGAAGCCGAAATCGCCCAGACCGTGCCCGCCACCGAGGACATCGACGAGGAACTTCGCTACTTGATCGAGGTGCTGAGCTAATCTGCATGGACGTTTGGCCCGAGATGCTTGAGTTCAGCGATTAGCTGTTCCACCCTCGGCTAGACATGCGAATCCAGTGCCTCATCACCCTGCTCACCTTCACCGTGCGCAGTTTCAGCGCAGAAGCGACCTCCATCGGCCTGAATGCCAATCAGATGTCCATCGCCACAAGGCAGCCTTCGTTGGTGCTCATGTCGAGCGGTTCCACGCATGTCCCGGTGTGGTCGTTGTCGGGTGGGACGGTGGGGCAATCGGTGGCGGGGGTGGTGACGGGGCTTCCGAGCGATTGTGCGGCGGTGAAGGTCGAGATTGTCGTGACGACGACGGATGAGACGACGAGTTCCGAGTTCGCAGATGTGTATCGCGTGCATCTTTCGCAGATGGTGGATGGTGCGCCGTTCACGGAGCGGTATGCGCTCGGCAAGCCCGTGCGCACCGCGCTGCCTGATGCGCCGTTTCACTCGCGGACCATTGTTTTGGAGTCCTTTTACGAAGTCGTGCCCGATGCGCCGCTCACCGTGCGCATTCAGCGGGAGCCCGGTGATCCTGGCGACACGTTCATCAAGCCCACGGGTCTCGCGGCGGTGAAGGTGACACCTTTGAAAGCCCTGCCAAAGCCCCGCGTCGTGCAGGACGTGCCCGGCTATAACTCGTGGCCGATGATTCAGGCTATCGGAGGAAAACTCGTGTGCGTTTATGGCCGCGGCAAAGGCCACACCATCGGCAGCGATGATCGCGCTGTTTATGCCCGCACATCGTCCGATGGCGGCAAAACCTGGACGGCAGAAACCGTGGTCGCCGACGCGAAGGACTACGGCGAAGTCGCGGTCGGGAAAGGGCTGGATGCCACCGGCGCGATGCTGCTCTGGGTGCGCCGCATCGGCAAAAACGAGTGGCATCACGATCTCTACCGCAGCACCGATGGCGTCACCTTCACGCTCATCGCGACACCGACGCTCGCCGTGCGCCCGATGCAGATCACCGATGTCTTCGGCGTGCCGAAAGTCGGTCTCATGGCCCTGTGGTTTGGCGGTGACTACAGCGACAAGCCCACGCAATCCTGGGGAACAATGACCAGCAGCGACGATGGCAAAACGTGGACGCAAACTCCTGTCGAATCCGGCTTGCTGAAAGCGGACTGGCCAACCGAACCCGCCGCCGTTTACCTCGGCGATGGCAAAATCCTCGCCATCGCGCGGACAGAGACTGGTCCGGCGCAGTTCCAAATCGTCTCCAGCGACTACGGAGCGACCTGGAAGCGCACTCAAACCAACATCAGCGATGTCGCCGCCTCCACACCGAGCCTCATCCTCGACGCCCAAACAGGCTTGGTGAGCACCTACTACTATGAACGCGGTCGCGGCATTCTCCGGCTTCGTGTCGTCGATCCGAGCCGCGTGTTTGACCATTCGCTGAGTTGGCCGGGCTCCGAAGCCGTCGCCTCCGGAAGCAAAGTCACCTTTGATGCAGGAAATGCGAATGCCACCGTGATCGGAGATACTCACTACATCTCGTTTTACTCCGGCAAGGCACCCGACACATCGGTTGTCGTCTCCGAGATCGCGGCACCAGCAGCCAAAAAGTGAGCTTTGAAACCCATGAGAGCCGTCCTCCCTTTTCTCCTGCTCACGACAGCCGTTGCGCTGGCTCAAGAACCCACCGCGCCGCCAAACAGCAAGATCCCGCCACAGCCGCGTGAGTCGTGGAGTGCCATCCAGCTCAAGGCTGACGACAAACGCGCTTTTCCCGAGCCACCCGCAGGCTGGGACGCCAAACGCGACACTATCCCGCATGGGAAGCTGGAGCTGATCAGCTACGACTCCAAAACAGTCGGCACGCGGCGGAAGATGAATGTTTACACACCGCCAGGCTACTCGACGGAGAAGAAGTATCCGGTGCTTTACCTCCTGCATGGCATCGGTGGCGATGAGACGGAGTGGGCACGCTATGCGCAACCGGAGGTCCTGCTCGACAACCTCATCGCCGACGGCAAAGCGCGGCCGATGATCATCGTCATGCCCAATGGTCGCGCCCAAAAAGACGACCGTCCCATCGGCGACATCTTCGCGCATATCCCCGCCTTCCTCGTCTTCGAGCGCGATCTGCTTGCTGACATCATCCCCACCATCGAATCACACTACAGCGCGCAGAGTGACCGCGAGCACCGCGCCCTCGCCGGACTCTCCATGGGCGGCGGACAGACGATGAACATCGGCTTCGCGCATCTCGATCGCTTCGCTTGGCTCGGAGCCTTCTCCTCAGGCCCCAACGCCAAACGCATCGAAGACCTGTTGCCTGGTCCCGCCGCGGCCAAACCACTCAAACTCCTCTGGCTCTCCTGCGGCAGCCGCGACGGCCTGCTTCACGTCAGCCAGGAGTTGCACGCCGAGATGACGGCCAAAAACGTCCCACACATCTGGCACGTCACCGACCACGCCCACGACGCTCCCGAGTGGAAGCAGGCGTTGTATTGGTTCGTGCAGAAGCTCGCCTTCGATTGAGTGCAAAGTGGCTGCGGCTTCAGCCGCATCTGAGAAGGCTTACGACACATCTTGATTCGGCTAAAGCCGAAGCCACTTTCTCAGCATGCCGCGCCTGTTTTTTGCTCTCTTCCTCATCTCCAGCACCTTTGCTGCCG
>JBJONJ010000413.1:0-6959 GCA_046051905.1 Verrucomicrobiota bacterium | reverse complement strand
GGCGGCATGAAGCTGCGGCTGCGGTTCACATACGCGATGGTTTCCGACAGCGCGGCGGACATGTCCGTGCCCGGATGGAACTGGAGCTTCATGATGGAGGCTCCCTGGATGTTCTTCGACTCGACGTGCTCGATCCCGGCGATGTAGAGGAAGTGATACTCGTAGTAGTAGGTCAGGTAGCCTTCCATCTGCGCCGCATCCATGCCGCCATAGGGCTGCGCGACGTAGATCGTCGGAATGCCCAGCGGCGGGAAGACATCGCGCGCCATTTTTTCCTTCGCTTGCCATGCGCCGAGCAGGATCGCGATGACCGCGACGACGATGGCGTAAGGATGGCGAAGGGCGAGGCGGGGGAGGGACATGCGAAGCAATGACGAAACCAGAATGGCGAATGATGAAGGGGAGCTTTAACTGGCAGACGGCAGGCGTCTTGCAGGTGATTTCAGTCGAGAAGGAGATGTTTCACGAGGCCCAAAGCTGCACAGACGCCGATCACCGGCATGAGGCCGATTTTGAAACGCTGGATGGCAATGAAGGCGGCGATGGCCAAAACGGCCACAAAGAGGTCGAAAGGGCCGTTTTTGGGCCAAAGAGCATCTTGAGTGAATTTGACGCCGAGATTGAGGATGACGCCGACGACGGCGGCGGTGATGGCGGTGAGGGCGGCGCTGAGTTTGGGTTGCTGGCCGAGTTTTTCGATGTGCGGGGCACCAAGGAAGACGAAGAGGAAGCAGGGCACAAACGTGACCCACGTCGTGATCAGCGCGCCGAGCGTGGCTCCGGCCAGCGGCGTGAGCACGCCGGGATGCTGCCAGCCGCCGACGAAGCCGATGAATTGCAGTGCCATGATGAGCGGGCCGGGCGTGGTCTCGGCGAGGGCGAGGCCACTCATCATCTGCGGATGAGAAAGCCAGCCGTGGGTCTCGACGGCCTGCTGGGCGACATAGGGCAGCACGGCGTAGGCTCCGCCGAAGGTCACGAGCGCGGCTTTGATAAAGAAGAGGCCATGCTGCGCCTGCGTGCTGCCCCAGCCGAGCCATGCGGCGATGGCGAAGATGGGAATCCACCAAAGCGTGAGGCAGATGGTGCTGACAAGCAGGGTGCGTGTCCATGTTGCCTGCGGTGCGGGTGGCAGTTCGACGAGCTCCTTTTGCATGATGGCGATCTGCCCCGCCGGGCCGCCGAAGCTGATGAAGCCGAGTTTGGGCCAGTAACGGAGGGCTTCGGAGAAAGTGAGCACGTGTCAGACTTAATCGAGCTCCAGCATCAGGATCTGGAAGAGGTCGTGGTGGCGATCTGTCCAGACGCGGGGCGTGATCTTGGCTTCCAGTTCGAGTTCCTCCTCATCCGGTGGGACGGCTTCGGTGGCGGCGAGGAAGGTGGCGTTGTTGGTGAGCAAGACGTAGTCGGTGCTGTCGTGGTCGCCGCCGTCGCTGACGGTGGTGATGCGGACGGTTTTGTAGCCCATCTCGGCAGCGGTTTTCTCGATGAGGGGGACGAGGCGGAGGTAGCTGTTGGTGCAATGCACGGCGATGATGCCGTCCGGCTTCATGTGCTGCTTGTAGATATCGAAGGCCTCACGGGTCAGAAGGTGGGCAGGCACCGAATCGCCGCTGAAGGCATCGAGGAGGAGCACGTCGAAGTTTTGCGGCGTGGAGAGTTCACGTTCCAGGGCGAGGCGGGCATCGCTGACGACGATCTCGAGCTTGGCTCCGCGTCGTTCGAGGTCGGGCAGGTAGGTGAAGTATTTCTGGGCCAGGCGCGGCACGTCCGGATTGATGTCGTAGAAGCGGTAGCTGTCACCGCTTTTGGCGTAGCAGGCGACGGTGCCAGCTCCCATGCCGACGACGCCGACGCGGGCGCCATTGCGGTGCTTGAGGCTGTCGAGGGCGAGGCCGATGCCGGTGTCGTGGCCGTAGTAGCTGGTGGGATCGGTGCGATACTCGAGCGCGAAGTTTTGCTGACCGTGGACGATACCGCCATTGCTGAGCTCACGCTGGTGGTAGGCAGGATCTTCGGGGGACCATTCGGTGACGGCGAGGGTACCGTAGAAGTTGCGGACCTGCTCGAGCCGTTCGTCGGCTTTATAGCCGAGCTGGGTCATGATGAGCGCTCCGGCGGCTCCGAGCAGGCCGGTCAGAGCAAACACGGCACTGCGAAAGGCACGCGAGCGAATGCCCCAAGCACTGACCAGAAGGGCAATGCATGCGAGCACAAAGGCCGCGATGAGGCCGCCGGGCCATTCGGCATGCGTTTTAAATAGATGCGGCGCGGCGAGGCTGACAAAGAGCCCGCCGAGAGCGCCACCGGCGGACATGTGGAGGTAGAAGCTGGTGAGGTGCCTCGGACTGGGCTTCAGGCGGGTGAGCTCGCCATGGCAGATCATGCAGCCGAGGAACATGGCTCCGAAGGCCCAGCCCAGCTCGAAGAGGAAATTCGGCATGAGGTCCCAGTCCTCCGGCCACCAGTTTTTCTTTTCGAGCTGGTCCCAGGTGCAGCAGACAAAAAACAAGGGCAGGGCAGGGATGGCCCACAGGGCGGGGATGCGCGCATACCAGCGTTCATGCTCGAAGCAGATGATGAAGGTGAGCAGGTAGAGGCTGAGGGGGATGACCCACATGAAGGGCACGACGGCCACGTCCTGGCAGACGTGGTTCGTGGTGGCGAGCAGCAGGACGCTGGCGAGGGCAGGCAAAACGATCCACATCAGGCGTCGGAACAAGCCGGGGGCGGCTTCGGTTTCGGGAGCAGGAGGGGTTTCCGATGCCTGGGCAGGGGCGGCGACGTGGTGGTCATGCCAGACGACACCGAGGCAGAGCGCGGCGCAGAGGACAAAGGCCACCGACC
Source organism: Verrucomicrobiota bacterium (assembly GCA_046051905.1). Classification (GTDB taxonomy): domain Bacteria; phylum Verrucomicrobiota; class Verrucomicrobiia; order Verrucomicrobiales; family Verrucomicrobiaceae; genus Prosthecobacter. The sequence goes on along the minus strand of JBJONJ010000413.1, from coordinate 4,112 downwards.
AGGCCTTGGCGAGCCATTCGACATCCCAGCGAGGCTCGAAAAAGAAGGGAAAGGTGAGTAGCGCGGCCAGGGAACCGATGTTTGAGAGGGCGTAGAGCCTCCAAGGATTGGCTCCGGCGGCTCCGCGGGTGAACCACACCTGGACGAGCGGGCTGGTGCTGGAGAGCACGAAGTAGGGCAGGCCGACGGAAGCGAGCAGAAGGAGCAAGATGCGACCACCGGGGTCTTCGGAGCCGCTGGGCTTCCAGGAGGTGTCAGGGATGATAGGGAGGAAGGCCAGCGCAGCGAGCAGCAGGCCGGCATGCACGATGGCCTGGGTCTTGCGGGGTAATTTCCCGAGGGCGTGAGCGTAGGCATAACCCAGGAACAGCAGGATCTGGAAGAACAGCATGCAGGTGGTCCAGACCCCGGGGCTGCCACCGAACCAAGGCAGGATGAATTTGCTGATCACCGGCTGGACTTGGAAGAGCAAAAAGGCGCTCAAAAACGTGAGCAGACTCAGGCAGAGGATGTAAAGCGGCTGGGCAGGTCGCGGCATGAAGGGCAGCCATGCTGTCACAGTGGCTCAGGCAAGGGAAGAGAGAAGTTCTTGCGGAGGGACGGGCAGGCGTGCGAAGACAAAAAAATTCGGTCTCAGGGAAGAATTGGGGTCTTGATGTATTTTCAAAAACGTTGTAGTTATGGAAATTATCATGTTACAGGCATCCAAAGTAAATAATGAACCCATGGCGCAACGGCTTCAACATCATGGCTGCATGAAAGCCTTCCATTGAGTTTTGCTCCTGCTTTTCATGAGGTTCACCTTCCAGATCGCCCATCGCTTCACGATCCTCGCCACGTTCGCCGTGGTCATCACAGCCATGGCGACCTCCGTGGCTTCTTTGTGGCAGGAGTATCTCACCATTCGCGATGCACAGAGCAGCTATCTCGGCGCGGTTGCCATTGCCGGGCAGATGGAGCTGAGTCGGCCGATGATCAGTGATAGGGAGCGCTCTGGATACGCCCAACTCACTTGGGAAAACGAGACCCTGCTGCGCATGCGACTGCAAACGGTCGATGTTGCCCCTGTCGTAAAGCAGCTCGGGCTTGAGGTGGAGATCGTGGCACCTACTCAGCCAACCGGAGTGCCACCCATCGTCAAATCGCCGCCCATTTCCATCCTGCCGACCAGTGCCAAATGGGCCTCACAAGAGCTCGGGCGCGGGGTGCTCGACAATCTCATCTATCGCGTCATGGCCGGCACCAGCCTCGTTATGGTGGACAGCCACGCCAGCCGGGAGCCGCACATCGACACGGAGGCGGTCTGGCTCATCGCCGCCACGCCTCTCTACAACGAGGATGGTCGTGTCACTGGCGTCTTTCTGGCCCGCCAGCCCCTGGTGCAGTATGGCCATCTCCTTCAGGCAAATCGTCTTATCATGCCGATTCTGGGCTCCTTCATCGGCCTACTGCCCGCCATCATCGGCTTCTTTTTCTTGGGGCGTCGCATCAGCAAAAAAACTAGTTCCCTAGTGCAGGCCTTCCGGGCCATGCGCACGGGCAATCTGGGGGGGCGCCTGCCAGCGAAGGGCTTTGACGACCTCGACGAGGTGCAGGCGGAGTTCAACCAGATGGCCGAGCACCTCCACGATGAGGATCATCGCAAGCAGTCGCTGCTTACCGAGATTGAGAGCGCCCGTCGCTCCGCAGAGAATGCCACTGCCGCGAAGAGTGATTTTCTCGCGAGCATGTCCCATGAGATCCGCACGCCCATGAATGGCATCATCGGTACCACGTCGCTGCTCATCGAGATGGGCCTTGAGCCGGATCGGGAGGAGCTCGTGCGAATCATCCGCTCATCCGGCGAATCGCTGCTGCACGTCATCAACGACATCCTCGACTTCTCGAAGCTCGAGTCCGCCAAGATGGAGATCGAAAACCTCCCCATCGATGTCGAGAAACTCGTCTCCGACACCATGGACGTCTTCTCCTACAAGGCCGCGGAGAAAAACCTCGAGCTCAACGTCCACATCGATCCTTCCCTGCCACGCAGGTTCATGGGCGACTTCCAGCGCATCAAGCAGGTGCTCGTCAACCTCGTCGGCAACGCCATCAAATTCACCGAGAAGGGGGAGATCCTGCTTTTGGTGCGCCAGATCAACCGTCCGAACGAAGGCGGGGATCGCAACATGCTGCACTTCTCCGTGCGGGACACCGGCATCGGCATTCCCGCGGAAAAGGTCGGCATGCTCTTCCAGGCTTTTAGCCAGGCGGATGCCTCCACCACCCGCAAGTATGGCGGCACAGGTCTCGGCCTCGCCATCTCGAAGAAGATCATCCGCCTCATGAAGGGAGAAATCTCGGTTGTCAGCGAGGCGGGCAAGGGCTCGGACTTCTTCTTCGAGCTGCCTCTCGTTGTCGCCGCCGACGATGAAAGCCGCGAGGAGGAGGTCGGCTGGATCGAGATCGTCAAAAACCGTCCCATCGTCTTCTACAGCGCCCATCCCACCACACAGCAGGTGCTCAACCAGTGCGCCATGGGCTGGGGCATGAAGGTCTCCGTGCTCAAGGAGCGCTCCATCGAGGACCTCGATCATATCCTGGAGGAAACAGCGGTCTTCGTGCTCGACATCATGCGCCTGAAACCGGAGGATGCCGCGCCGCTCCTGCGTGTTGCCGCCGAAAAAGGCGCTGCCATCATCACCTACCTGCCGATCACACGGGCCAAGCTCGACAAGGCCAAGTTTGCTCCCCCGGCTGGCAGCCGTCACGTCGGCCTTTCCAAGCCCATCAAGCGCCGCGAGCTCCTGCGCAGCATGGCCGAGCTGTTCCGCAGGCCACGCCAAGTCGTCACCGCGCCGATCGGGGCCGGTCCTGCGACACATTCAGCCATCGCCAGCTCCGGCGGTGCGCATCCGGTGGTGCCTATGCCCACCATGGCCCCGCATGCGCAGCCTGCGGCCCCGCAGGTCATGATGCCGCAGCAGGTTGTCCCGCAGCCCATGTTCATGCAGCCGCCAGCCCCGGCGCACATGCTCTCCGTCATGCCATCGGCCCAGCCCGTGCCCAGCTTCTCTTCGCAGGTCATGGAGGAAGCCTCCATCGAGCATCCGGGCTCACGGGCTGCCGCCGGAGGACACGACGTCCAGCTTTCGAACGAGACCAACCGCGCCATCCAAAAAGCCGCCAAATCCGAAGGAGGCGACAGCTTTGCCACCCAGCATCCCGCCCGCATCCTCCTCGTCGAGGACCAGCCGTTGAATCAAAAGATCGCCTACATGCTGCTACAGCGTCTCGGCTACGCCAAGATCGAGGTCGCCAACAACGGCCAGGAGGCCGTCGAATTGGTCTCCCAGATGCCCTTCGACATCGTCTTCATGGATTTGCAGATGCCCGTCATGGGCGGCATCGACGCCACCCGCGCCATCCGGGGCAATTTCCAGCTCAAGAACCAGCCCGCCATCATCGCCATGACCGGTCATGCCCTCGTCGGCGTAAAGGAGGAGTGCCGTGAGGTCGGCATGAACGCCTTCCTCACCAAGCCTGTGAGCCTCGACGACTTCCGCCGCGTCATCCCGCCCACCCTCGTCAAAGAGGCCGCGCAGGTCGTGCTTTCCCTTTGAGGCCTTTGAAAGCATGAATGGGGCATGATCGAATGCCCGCATTGCGAGTTCCCACTCGACCCCGGACGCACCAGCACCTGCCCGAAGTGCGGTGAATCCGTGCGCGGAGCCGTCTCCCGCGGCCTGCTCGAAGTCGATGTCGCCCACGCCGGCGAGACCTGGGACATCGCCCGCGAAAAAATCGTCAAAGCCATGAACGAGGCGCTGCTCAACGGTCACAGCGGCCTCAAGATCATCCACGGCTGGGGCTCCTCCACCGGTCGCTCCGTGCTCTCGGGACTCGCCGTGGCCCTGCTGGGTGGTTTTGCCCAGCGCTACGGCGGCCGCCTCTCTCCTGACCGCCAAAACCCCGGCGCTCACATCCTCTGGCTGAACCGCTGAATGGCATCTGAAAGCACAAACTAGCAGGCCGAAACAAGGTGATGCCAAGTTTTTTTCGGCCACCTAGGTCCCTCACGTTCAACGAAAAAAGCCGGCTTTCGATGCCTCCCTGCTGAGGGTATCAAAAAG
>JBJONJ010000412.1:0-4608 GCA_046051905.1 Verrucomicrobiota bacterium | reverse complement strand
GCCATCAATCGGGTTGGTCGAACCCACAAGGTGGGGAACAGGAAGATCGGTCGGCAGGCCCAGTTGATTGAAGTTCAATTGAATCTCTTGAACGGGTTGGGCGTTTTCCCATTTGTGGGTGTCATAAATTTTGATCACCAAGGGCTCTTGGGGGAAGGTGAACCTCATCGGCTGATTCCGATCCACCGTCACATAATCACTGATGAACGTGTAGTTCGACAATGCTTGGTGCCCAGAACTGTTGTCATTATCGTAGCCGCCGTCCGAGGGAAGGATAACATTGCCCCCATTCGAACCATAGGCCTGAGCAGGACCACCACTATCGCCCCCACCGCTGATTGCACGAGTCCGACGTCCCCCCATGATCATGGTAGGTCCCACATGTCCCCCCATGGGATTGGCGCGAGAGTTGCCATCTTCGTAGACGTTGTTGTTTGATTTGATCGGGATCTCCCCGGTGGTGTTAAAGAGATCACTGTCATTCAATTTCATTTGTGACACTGCGCTGCCAGAAAGAGTGATGGTGAATTCCGGATAGAACTTGGTCCACCCAACGCTTGGACAGAAGGTTTCCAGAAGGATCGCCATCTGCACCCGTTTCTGATTCACACCGAGCGGCGTGTTTGCAGCTAGCGAGTAATTCCAGTTGGAGGGATCGAAACCAGGGTGCTTCGCCGGATGGGTTGGAGATTGATTTGAGTCCGCATTGCAGCCATAATACTGCATCATCGCCTCTTCCGCTCCAATGATCGGTGGGAAGTTTGAATACCAGACCGAGATGCGGTTGCCATTATCATTCAAGTCATCCACCACAAAGCCGGTGTAGGCATTGGGATTGGGTATGTTCTCACCGCCCGTCAGCACCGCGTCGGTCTCCGGTTCGAAGCGCATGGCCGTCCCCCCCCCTCTGCCGACCTTGCCGTCCTCAGGTGGAGCCGGGAAGGTTTTGAGGCTGCGAGAGTCTGGCAATCCGTCAGCGGTGCAGATGAATTGCAACCCGATTTCAGAAATGGTCAGCATCCTCCCGAAGCCCTTGTAAACCTGGTCCTTGTTCCACCTCGCGGGAGAGACCTGGCCATGTCCTGGGAGCACGCCTTGCTGACCGGCACGGCGATTGTCGCTCCCAAGTTCAGCTGTCACGTTGTCCTTGGTTCGCGGCTGTTCTGAAATTCGTTGGGAAGTGTAGGTGAAATTGTCAGAACGAGCCGTGTCACGGCTGGTGTAGCGTTGCTCCGTGTTGCTATTCCGGAGGTTCCAAGCATCGTTGTTTCTGGCCAGAATGCCATCATAGAGGTTGATGCAGCGGATGTAGTCAAAGAACTGGACTGCGAGCTGGTACACATTGCTCATGCCATACTTGCCGTCGAAGCCTCCGGCATTTCCCGCTCCGGAGGGAGCGGTCGCGGGCCAAGTGAGTTCTGACATCTGCGCGGAGAGATACTCAAGAAGATCTGTGTTGCGGCTCAGGGTGCTGTTTCCGGTCAGATCGAAAGTGGACCCTGACTGGCCGCCGGAAAGGGAGTCATTTGGATCCGTGTAGGAGACGGCGCGGCGAAAGTAATAAGTGCGGTCCGGGCTTCCACTGTTCACACTGTCTGTGGATTTTTGTTTGATGGTGCCACAGAGGGCAATCATGTTGTCAAAGGATGTGCGCCTGTCTCGGCCCAATGACTCGTCTGCAATCGGCCACATGCACACCCGGGGCAGGCCGTGAAGAGTGAATTCCGGGGAGCGGCTGTGAGCAGTCAGGAAAAACCTCGACTGTTCCAAGGTGTCATGATCAAAAAGGAAGCTGTTGGCAACGCCTGGCATGGCAAACCTGGCAGGTGCCCGGCCTTTGGCCACGGTGTAACCGGTCTCCAGGAAAAGCATCTCGTCCACACTGGCAAACAGCCGTTCTCTCGATGATTGCGTCATGTCGATACTGGTGGCCGCCGCCCCCTCCCCCTTGTTTGCGGAGAAATCATCCTGCACGAAAGGACGGGTTCCGGCCTCAGAGCCGCCCGGGGCGATTTTGGGAACAAGCTGGTAAATCTGCTCCTTCAAAGCGACCACGTTCTCTCTGGAGAGGCCGCTGCCATCGCGTCCCGGCATGTAAGTATCGAGTAGATAATTGGGGGCAAGAACCGCGCTGAGAGCGGTGGTGGCAGGATGTCCTGGGTACCGTTGATATTCTCCGGTGGTGCCAGGAAAGTGTGCCCACTTGGCATCCCGTTGGTGATAGTAGAACGGCGATGACATGAAGGTGGGTTCTGAAGCCGTGTTGATGTTGATCTTGCATGATTCGTCATCCGTCCAAAAGGCAACCCGCCCCACAATCGGATTCGCCGCCGAGGGTGCCTGGGCATTTCCAGATGTCACAAACCGGTTGTTGGCATTCAACGCGCCGATGGTTCCATCTTGCAGGATATACATCCACTCCACAGGCATCGGCAGACGGAGCCTTTTGGGGTCACCCGCCGCCTCAGCTACCGTGACCACCTGTTTCGAGTAGTTCGTTCCAGCAAGACCTAGCAACGACGTGTCCTCACCATAGCTGAAACCTTCCACCTGGCTGGTACCCGCCGTACCCTGTTCTCCGGCGTCCTGCCCTCCGCTTCTCGTATTGAAGGCCGCGCGCGGATCCACAATCGGGTAATAAATCGCATAACCCGCGCTTTGTCCGGACGCATCGGTCACCTGTGCCGGACGAACCACTGGTTCATTCAAGTCCACATACCTAGCAGGTAAAGTATCCCAATTGGTAGGAGCCAGATTCTCCGGTTTCAAAAGAGCCGATTCCTCCCCTCCCGTTACTTTCATCTGCTGGCTCGAGTAGAGCCTCAGCGCGGAGTTAAAACTTCCATCCGCATTATACACGCGAACCATACCGGGTTGAGTCGCGTGGAATGTGCTTCTCGTCGTGGTCGCCTGCCCGTTCTGGATCTGCGCCTGGACGATCGAGACGGCGATGTCACCGAGCTGTTTGGAGGACTTCGCCGCCACGTAGCTCTGGGTCGAACGAAACTCGGTTCGCGTGACCGAAAAAATAGCCACCACAAGCACCGAGATCAGCGCAATCGAAGTGACTACGATCACGAGGGCGAGGCCTCGGCGATCTTTTTTCAGGCGGGAGAGAAACGAGAGTTTCATAGATGGGACGAAGGTTAATTTTTCGCGATTTTTGGTGAGGCTATGAATTTGGCACTCGAATCGCAAGGCATTTATCATGTATTTACATGGTCATTTGGACCCAGAGGTAGCCAAGTTGTTCGTTCGATCCGCAAAACTCATGTTTTTGCCTCGCTTTTGGATTGCCAAATCGAACCAAAGGATCTTCCCGGCCTCTCACTCCTCCTCGGCAGCCTTGGCCGACTGGCGGCCGCGGACGCCGGCGGGCTTTTTCGCGGCTTTTGGCTTCGGCTCACGGGGCGGGAACTCCCAGCTCATGAGGCGTTTGTCACCCGGTTTGCAGGCGAGGAAGGCGCTGAAGGGACGGCCGCGCTTGCTGATCATGTTCACGATGAGCGAGGTCTTGCCGTCCAGGAAGAACTCACGGGCGTTTTCCGGCGTGATCTCCTTTTTGCAGAGCACTTTGGGCAGGCGTGCGTTGCATTTGCCGGACTCGGTGATGGCCAGCTTGCAGGCATAGTTGTCCGGCGTGTCGTAAATTGGGTTGTCGCGCTTCTTAAGGGCGCAGACCGGGCATTTCGTGATCACGGGGCACTCGTCCCAGTTGATCGCGTCAGGATCGTTGCCTTCGAAGACGAAGCCGACCTTCATGTCATCCTTGATCGACAGCGCCGCATTGAATTCCTTGCCCTTCTTGCTGCGGAAGCCTTCCAGCGGGCCGACGAAGCGTTTTTCGATCAGCGTGCGGATTTCGTCATCGCTCATCGGGCGCGAGGCGACGGTCTTATAGACACGCACTTTGCACTTCGGATTTTTGCAGCCGTAGAACTCCTCCGTCTGCTTGTAGCCGTCCTTGCTGCCGCAAACGCCGCAGGTGGCTTTGAACTCGGGATACACCTTCTCCTTGGCCGCTTTGGATGCCGCCTTGGTCTTTTCGACGATCTGATTCGTCAATGAGCGGATCTCCTTCATGAAGCGCTCGCGGTCGAGCTGGCGCTGCTCCATCTGGCGCAGCTTGTATTCCCACTGGCCGGTCATTTCGGGCGAGGAAAGCACCTCGATGCCGATTTCGCCGATCTGCTCGGTCAGCGCGAGGCCTTTCTGCGTCACGTGCATGTCACGCTGCACACGCTCGATGTAGCGGTCCATGATGAGACCTTCGATGATGGCTGCGCGTGTGGCGGGCGTGCCCAGTCCGCGCTCGCTCATCGCCTCGGCGAGTTCTTCGTCTTCGACGAATTTGCCCGCGCCTTCCATGGTGGAAAGCAGCGTCGCTTCCGTGTAGCGGGGCGGCGGCTTGGTTTGCAGTTCGCTCACCTCGACTTCCAGCGTCTTCGCTACGTCGCCATCGTTCGCCGCCACGAGCAGCTTCGCCGCGTCCTCGCCGCTCTCGGCGGTCTCCTCGGCGGCTTTTTTGCCGTAAACACCGAGCCAGCCAGGGGATTTGAGCACCTTGCCATCGCTCTTGAAGGCATCGCTGCCCACGCGGGTGATGCG
>JBJONJ010000411.1:0-3289 GCA_046051905.1 Verrucomicrobiota bacterium | reverse complement strand
CGCGCTTCGGCCTCCAGCGAGCTTTGCGGTTTCCATCCGAGTTTTTGCAGACGTGTCGTGTTCACGGAAAACGGCGCACGGAAGGCATCAGAACCGTTTCCGAAGCTGATTCGGATCGATTGGGGCTGTGCGGCCGATTGAATCAAGCGAGCAGCCTCATCCAGTCGTATCGCGGTGCCGTGCGCGAGATTGAAAAGCCGGTGTTCGGTGGTTTCCAAGTTCAAAAGCAGCCTCACCGCCTGAATTGCGTCTTCAAACGGCAAAAAGTCACGATAGCTCAGACCATCATTCCCCAAGCGCACTTCACCAGAGACAGCCTGACGGCAAAGATCAAGAAACAGGAGCTTGGCTTGATCCCCGAGATCCGCGTGCGCCGGACAGCCGACCATGTTGGAAGGCCGCACGACGAATGCGCGGGTTTCATCGGCCAGAAGCTGCTCACAGGCCAGATGCGCCTGACCATACGGATGCGTGGGAGCTGGGGGATCGGCCTCGTCGTAAATTTCCCGGCCTCCGGCACCATAAACGTGAAACGTGGAGAAATGCACCAGCCTCCCTGCCCTGCCCTCTTCCAACCAACGCTGGCAGCGTTGCGCGGTTGCCAGTCCACGTGAGCGTGCGGTCTCCGCATCGGCTCCGGCTTCTGCCGCCCCGGGCATGGCTAGGTTGATGATCGCAGCAAAGTCGCCTTCAAAGTCGAATCCGGTCTCATGGCTGGAATCGTAAGCCACGAGCTGGATGCCGTTTCTCTGTGCCCACTCCGTCCGAGCCGCAGACGCACGACGCGCGGTCACGGTGACCGCCGAATCCGCGCGCAAAGCCTGCGCGAGCCGGGCGCCGAAGTATCCAGCGCCACCGAGAATGAGATAGCGCGGCTCAGCCATGCTTGATGTCCCACTTGTAGGGAATCTTGTCCGTGAACGGGTCCATGCGCTCGATCTCGTCCTTCATGTGCGCATGCGTGGGGCAGTTCGCCACGATCGCCATTTCGGAGCCGATGCCCTTAAATCCGTTCCACACCATCGGCGGCACGGTCACGAGGCAGTAGTTTTGCTCGCCCATGAAAATCTCCTGCGTCTCGCCACGCGTCGGTGACTCCGGACGATCATCGTGCAGCACGAATTTGATCATGCCGTGCACGACGGCGTAGTTCAGCGTCATCACCTTGTGGATGTGCCAGGCCTTGATGGCTCCGGGATAGATGCAGGAGAAGTAGATCTCGCCGAACTGCTGAAAGTGCGGCGCGTCGTTGCGCAGCATGTGCATGATTTTGCCGCGCTCGTCGGGAATCTGCCGCAGTGGAGTGATGATGACGCCGTCGATCATAGGAGGTGATGAGGGATGAGATATCAGGGATGAGTGGCCCATGGGATGCCGGCCTCGCGGGCGGCAGTCATGTAGGCGGTGATGTCTGCACGGGTGAGGTCAGGAGCAGAGGCCGATTTTTGCGTCGCTTGATGATACCAGCGGGCCGTGGCACGCACGTTTTCAGCGAAGTTCCAAACCGGCTGCCAGCCGAGCATGTGCCAGGCCTTGTCGATGGTGAGATTCAACAGACCCGCCTCATGCACGGCACCGGGCTGGCTGGCATCGCGCCAGTCACCGGGCCAGTGTTTGAGAATCTCCGTGACCAAGTCCTTCACGGGGCGATTCGCTTCGAGCCAAGGGCCAAAGTTGAAGGCGTTGCTCACCGCGAGCGCGTCGGGCACGCGTGGCAGCTTCACCGCGCCAGTCAGAAGCGCACCGAGCCAGAGATAGCCGCTCAAAGGCTCCAAAACATGCTGCCAAGGCCGCGTGGCGATGGGATTTCGCACCGAGATGGCTTCGCCGCGCATCAGGCTGCGCACGCAGTCCGGCACGATGCGATCCTCTGCCCAGTCACCGCCGCCGATGACATTCCCAGCACGCGCTGTGGCCATTCGCACCGGCGAACTGGCCGACATGAAATACGAACGCCGGTAGGAATGCGCCACAATCTCCGCCGCGCCTTTGCTGGCGCTGTAGGGATCGTGCCCGCCGAGCGCATCGGACTCATGATAACCATGCAGCACCTCGCGATTCTCGTAGCACTTGTCGGAGGTCACCACCACGCAGGCCACCGGATGTTCGACGCGACGCAGCGCATCGAGCAGATTCACGGTGCCCATCACGTTCGTGCTCATCGTCTCGACGGGTTCGCGATACGAAAGCCGGACGAGAGGCTGCGCGGCGAGATGGAAGACAAAATCCGGTTTCGTTTCCTGAATCACCTTTTCCAGAGCACCCAGATCGCGCACATCGCCAATCACATGCCGCATGCGCTGATCCAGACCGAGCGCTGTGAAGTGATCCGGCGAATCATACACGCGGTGACTGTAACCGGTGACCTCCGCGCCCTGCATGAGCAGCCACTCCGCCAGCCACGAGCCTTTGAAGCCCGTGTGACCGGTCAGGAGGACTTTTTTGCCTTGATAAAGGTTTGCAAACATGGTGGTCACCAAGTTTTCCACGGTGCCTTGCCGGAGGACCAGAGATCGTTCAGCAGAGAGAACTCACGCGGTGTGTCCATCGGCTGCCAAAAGCCCTCATGACGGAACATCATGAGCTGCTCATCGGCGGCGAGGCGCTCCATCGGCTCGCGTTCAAGGATGAGGCTTTCGTCATCGTTGAGGTATTGGTCCAAAAACTCGCGCTGGAAGACAAAGAAGCCGCCATTGATGCAACCACCGGAGACCTGCGGCTTCTCGTTGAACTTGCGCACCGCGTTGCTTTCCACGCTGAGTTCGCCAAAGCGGCCCGGAGGCAGCACGCCTGTCAGGGTGGCCATGCGACCGTGCTCACGGTGAAACTTCATCAGCGCGGTGATGTCCACATCGCCGACTCCATCGCCGTAAGTCGCGCAGAAGCAGTCGGAGTCGTCCAAGAAGCGGCGCGCGCGGCGCAGACGCGCTCCCGTCATCGCGTCCTCGCCCGTGTCCACCAGCGTGACCTTCCAAGGCTCGCTCGGAGTGCCGTGAAACGTGAGACGGCCGGCATCGGTGCGGCTGAGGTCGATCGTCACATCGGTGGTGTGCATGGCAAAGTTCAGGAAGAACTCCCGAATGCTCGATCCTTTGTATCCCAGCAGCAGCACGAACTCATTCACGCCATGCGCGGCGTAGATCTTCATGATGTGCCAGAGGATCGGCTTGTCGCCGATGGGCACCATGGGCTTCGGGATGAGGTCGGAGACTTCGCGCAGGCGCGTGCCGCGACCTCCGCATAAAATGGCAGCTTTCATGGTTGGAATAAGTTTAGAGCTAGGCCCACC
>JBJONJ010000410.1:0-22408 GCA_046051905.1 Verrucomicrobiota bacterium | reverse complement strand
ACCTTGAAATGAATAAGGTGCGCAAATTCAATGCGCCGACGCGATTTGATAGGTGTAAGCCTTGTCTTTAGAAGACCCAGCATTCACGAGCGGATAGCCGTAATTTCTGTCATCAGCGCCATACAAAGCGCTGCAGGCTGGGACCGCAGAGAGAAAGAAGCGCCGCTAGCAGTCCCGAAGTATTGATGATACGCTCTTTCGCGGCTATTCTTAAAGTCGTAATCAAGCCTTTAGCGCCCAACCGAGCGTAGCCTGCGCATCCTTCGAGACGCCGCTTTCGGCGTCGTTGAGGATGACGACGATGAGTAGGCGGTAGCCGTTGAGCTCGCCTGCCTACAGTCCAAGGTTTCACGAGTCAGATCTTTCCTTCCGGACGGCGTCGTAGGCTTCGATGATGCGTTGAACGACGGGGAGGCGGACGATGTCTTTGGCGAGGAAGTGGACGAATTTCACGCCTTCGACGTTTTGCAGCACTTCGACGGCTTCGCGGAGGCCGGACTTCACGCCGCGGCGGAGGTCAATTTGAGAGGGATCGCCGGTGACGACACATCGGGCACCTTCGCCGAGGCGGGTGAGGAACATGAGCATCTGCTCGGTGGTGGTGTTCTGCGCTTCGTCGAGAATGATGTAGGCGTTTTTGAGCGTGCGGCCGCGCATGTAGGCGAGCGGGGCGATCTCGATGGCGCCGCGTTCGATGAGTCGCTCGGCCTCGTCGGGATCGAGCATGTCGTAGAGGGCGTCGTAAAGGGGGCGGAGGTAGGGGAAGATCTTTTCTTTGAGGTCGCCAGGCAGGAAACCAAGGGCTTCGCCAGCCTCGACGGCAGGCCGGGTGAGCACGAGGCGCTGGACGACTTTTTCGCGAAGCAGATGAAGGCCCTGCGCCATGGCGAGGTAGGTCTTGCCGGTGCCGGCGGGGCCGACGCCGAAGACGACTTCGCTTTCCCGCATGGCCTGCACATAGGCGATCTGGCCGCGTGTCTTGGCGAGCACGGGCGGCTTTTTGCCGGTGCTGAGGAGCTTCAAATGCATGATGGCCTCAGCGGGTGAATCGCCAGCGTCACGCTGCACGCTTTCGGTGACGAGACGGATCATGGCGGGCGTGATGTCGCCCCCCTGACGACGGACGCGTTCGAGCTGCACAAAGACATCTCGCACACGAGCGACGCCGTGATCGTCCTCGCCATCGATCTTTACCCAGGCCTCGCGGCTGGTGAGATGCACACCGAAGGCCTCACCAATGCCACGCAGCGTGGCGAGGTCATTGCCGAGGAGTTTTTGGAGAAACTGCGGCGTTTCGTAAGTGAGCGTGACGGATGGCATAAGCGGGACCGGTGGAACAGAAATGACGAATGAGCGAATGACGAATGAAAACGCGCTTCGTCATTCACCCCCTTGCTTGCTGGATGAAGTCGGCCACCAACGCGAGGTCCTTCACGCCGGGAGCGGATTCGACGCCGCTGGCGACATCGACGGCGGCGGGATGCGTTTGGGTGATGGCAGTGGCGACGCTTTGCGGCGTGAGGCCGCCGGAGAGGATGATGCGCTTGTCAGGAAACCGCTCGGCGGCCTGCACGGCGAGGTCCCACGGGAAGGAATGGCCTGCGCCGCCGTAGAGGCCGGGATTGTAGGCATCGAGCAGCACATCGGCGCAGGGAAAGGTGGCGATGGCATCGAGCGAGGCGGCATCACGCACCTGAAAGGCTTTGATGACATGCTGGCCGCGCTGGATGAGCTCGGCGACGAGCGAGGGCGGCTCATCGCCGTGCAATTGCAGGCTGTGAAAGAGGCCGCTGCGGATGGTGGCATCGAGTTCTGCCGCACTCGGATTCACCATGACGGCGACGAGGTGATGATGAGCGGCGGTTTCGGCGAGATGCTGCTCGGCCTCGGCGAGCGGAAGGAAGCGTTTGGATTGGGGCCACAGATTGATGCCCACCGCATCCGCGCCCAGATCAAAGATGAGCGGTACCTGCCGCGGATCCTTGAAGCCGCAGATCTTGATGCCGAGCTGGTCGGCGGGCGGAAAGGTAGTGGCATTCATGAGGGTGGGCTGAAAGGTATGACCGGCGGGATCAAGCCGGAAGAGGCAGGCGGTGACCGCTGCGGCAACAAGGACGCTGTGGCGGCGAGCAACTGATCGAGCCGCGGCGGAAACGAGAGGCTGCCACGCACTCGGACATCACGCTTCAGTGCCTCGAAGAGCGTGTGATCAGCAGGCCGGGTGAGATAGAGCACCGGAGGCGCGGTGTGACGATGCCGATGCGCCAACGGGTAGGCTTTGACGAGCAGGCGGTCGAGCATGTCCCCGCGCAGATCAGGCAGCGGGAGGGAAAAGATGAACAGGCTGTACTCACGACGCAGGGCCATTTCAAAGGCATGCTCACCGCTGGGGGTGTCATCCACCTCACACTCACGGAAGGCGGTGAGGGCCTCGCGAATGACACGACGGTAAGGCAGACTCTCCTCAGCGAGCAAAACGCGTGCAAGAGCATGGGCAGGAGGCAAGATCGGCGCTGGCGATGGCTCTTCCGCAGGCAGGAGCGGAGGGCTGAGGCGGTGAGTGGCCATTGGGGCGGCGAATTCTCAGCTTTCCGGATAGACGGCCACGGCCATTACTCCCTGGCTGGGGACCCAACCCACGATCTCCACCCGCTTCAGCGGCCGGGAGGAAGATCCCATGCCTTTTTTGACGGTATCGATCACCTTTTTCTGGGTGGCTTCATCCGCGGTGGAGCCAAACAGGCCGGCGAGATCGGTCAAAACAGGCGCGGGAGCCGAAACACCTCCTGCCATGGTCACTGGCACGCGGCTTTGACCGCTGGCGAGGATGGTCTGGCGGATGATGTCCGGATTCATCATGGCATCCACGACCACCAGGCGGCGCAGGCGGGTGTCCGGCGAGGGAGACGAGACGATCTGAAGCGACGGTGCCTCCGTCTGGGCCCCGTTGGCGGCCACAGGCGTGGAGACCGGGGGCTTGATGGTCTTCGTGGGCTTCAAAAACACCGTCGGGCCCTGCGGTCGCGGAGGTTCCCCAGGCAAAGGCGCCAGCGTCGGCAGTACCGGCGAAAGCGACTGCGGCAGCGGAAGCGCCTCCTGAGCCTGCCCGAGGGCGGCGGAGGCGGCGATCACAGCCAAGATGCGTGGGAAGAAGGGCATTTTTCGGAAGCGGGCGCCGGTTTTACCATGCCTGCCGGAAATCGACAATGATAAAAATGGCGTTTTGGCGGCCGATGCACTCTTCTGGCTAACTCGCGTTGGCCTGAGAATTTGGGAAGAATCATGGTTGGCATGATTCTCGGTTCATCGAGGAGCTTGTGGGCGCTTTTTAACCAAGACAAGCAAGGCAGAGAGCAGGACCAAGGCGATGATGACGGGCACCTCCCAGGCCCAGGGCTGGGTGGCAGCTGGGCGGGAGTCGATCACCGCAGGAGGTGGAGGCTTGGGCTTGGGGGCTTGGTGAATGGAAGGCGGAATGCCCTGGCCGTACTTCTTCGATCCCGTCTCGATCCACCATTGCTTCATGAGGTCATAGATGGGCGGGCCGCCACCATAGGATGATGCGGGCTGGCCATTGATCCGATAGGGCCACCACGGTGATTCCTCCCGCAGCGCACGATCCATGGCCCAAGCGGCCCAGGTTGAGTTTGGGTTCGGAAGTGAGCCGATGGTTTTTCCGGGGATGACCCAGGGTGGCAGTGGGTTTCGATCATCCAAGATGAAGCGGCCAAGCTGGGCGATGGCTTCCGGGCCGCCAAAATCTCCGAGCATTCCCAACGCCTTTTCACGCACATGGTTCATTTCGTGTGTCTTGCTGGACTCTTCGATGCGGTCTCCCAAATACTGCACTGAGCCAGGATATGCCAGCAACAACTTACGCACATGCGCATTGATGCGATCCTTGTAGGGGTCTTTGTCCCAGGCAAAAGAGCTGCCACGAAAAACCTCCCATAACAAATCAATGTCCTTCTTGCGAAACGCTTCGTCGAGAGGTGTCACGTCCCCCTTCTGAAGGCTAGGTTCTGCTGCGCTCAAACGGGCACTAAGCGCCTTCTCGGCATCCGTTGCTTCAGGCCATACGGCAAGTAACGGTGCTGTGAAAATTGCCCAGAAAAAAGGGATCCAAAGAAACGAGGATTTCATATGAGTTTGCGTTGTATTATTTTAAGCCTCTGTACTCGCGGATCTTATCCCACTCCCATTTGATGAGGCGCTTGGGATTGAGGTTTTGTTTCGGGCCGGCGCGGCCGGACATCAGGCGGGCCTCGTTGTCGGTGAAGCGCATCGTGCCCTCATAGGTGGATGATTGCGTGTCGATCGTAGCCTCCGCGCTATGGAAAAGACCCATTTCATGGCCGATCTCATGGGCGACGGTAAAGAGGGTCTTGAGCGGATAGCTGACGGGCCTGGATTTCACCCAAAGGATGTTCAAGTCATCATTGTCGCTGGAACCGGCAAAGCCGTTGACGGCCAGCTTGGTGAGCATGGCCGTCATTCCAGCCTGCTCTTGTTCGAGTGTTGGCCAGGAATGGTATATCAAATTGGTCGTCTGGGGAGTGGTCCCGGAGGCGATCAGATAGACATTGATCGATCCGGCTACAGGATTACTGGCCGCTTTGATGGCCAGCTCCTCGGCTGAGTAGTCTGCTTTTCGAACACCATACCCCCACAAAATATCAAACGTCTCGTTTCCAGCCCCGCGTGTATCAAGCGGCGGCGGTGAAGGCTCTCCGGGCACTGGCGGTCGAACGGGGATGCCCAGGCCCACGTCGCACGCCACGGAGATCACGGGGCGCACGGTGACATCGACCTCGATATTGGCCTGCACCTTGAAAACGCCGTTGAGGTAGGTCTCCGCGTCCGCTTCGGAGGGAATGTTCGAGGGGGTGTAAGGCGTGCCAGCCAGGGCGATGGGATGGATGACCACTGAAAGCGTCTTCTTCTTGTACACCACCAGGTTGAGAAAGGTCTCCTCGGCAAAGGTGGGGGCATCGGAGGACTGCTGCATCACGCCCACTTTCAGCGTGCCCGTGCCTTCCGAAGCGCCCCTGAACTTTGGCCAGCTGTAGGAGGGCGTCTGGGTGCTGGCTGTCACGACCGTCAGCGGCGTCACCGGGCCGGCGGCCTGATAGCCCAGGGAGCCGGTGCCGCCCGCGTTCCATGGAAGATAGATCTCCCGGTCCTCCCCCTCCGGCAGCATGATCCAGGACCGCGCGTCCCCGTTGGCGGCATGGGACAGGGAGTCATAAGCCATCTCCTCACCGCTCTTCATGCTGATGGTGAGCTCCTGCCAGATGGATTCGACGATCGAGGCGGCCTGCTGGGCGGGCTCCAGCTTCACTTCACGCGCGGAGCGGGCACTCCCCTGGGAAATGCTGAACTTCTCAAAGCGCGGCACCTGGTAGGCATGGCCATAGCCCGGCAGGCTGACGACGCGATCAAACGCGAGGAGCCGCCGGTGGACCGTCCAGGGCATCACTTTGGTGCCCTGATTGCTGCCGAGCGTGAAGTAGCAGTGCTTCAGTTCGACGCGGTTTTTCGTCCGTGTGCCATCCACATAATCCAGGTGCTGCCGCGCCAGGGTTTCCACCCGCCCTGAATCAAAGTTCACGCCAGCGCTCAGAGATGGCGGAAAGGTGAGGGTATCCCACTTTTCCTCCCACTTCGGAATGTAGGTGCCGTAGTCGTCCTGCTGCTCGGGGGAATCGAAATCCGACCATTTGACCGAGGCTCCATAGACGATGGGCGTCGGCGGCAGTTGGACATCCTTGCCCCAGCTATTGTCCACCCGCTTGTACGCGGTGCGGAGCCATACCACAGGTTCCGTACCGTCCCTCTCGTCCCAGATGCCCCCCACGCCGGGCAGATTACCCGCTGACAAAGGATCGGCCGTCTGCTGGTACTCTTCCCCGTCGGCGAAGCCGTCCCCGTCCGTGTCTGCCAGGCCCGGATTGGAACCGATCTGCATCTCCAGGAAGTCGGGCAGGAAGTCCCCGTCGCTGTCCGGATCGTCGATCACCCAGCGGAAAAATTTGCGCGGTGCCGCGCCCGTCATCGCCACGGCGCTGATTTCATCCCCGGTGCCCCATTGGTAAGGACTGCCTCCGCCGACGAGGCTGGCGGTGGTCCAGCTATCCGGCAGAAGGGTATCGGAAACCTCCAGCCGGTAGCGCCGCCCCGGCGCGCTGTCCGCCATGCGGGCGATGAAGGAATCCGGCCCCGGGCGCTCCACCTCCGGCGGGCGGCTGCCCAGCAGCGTGAAGGGCACATCGGCCACCAGGGGATTGGAAAGCAGGAGCGCCTCCTCGATGTTCGTGCGCAGGTCTCCATCCGGGTCATCGAACTTCTGCGCCGCGGGGATGCCAAACTTCGCCTGCCACACATCCGGCAGGCCGTCCTGCGGACTGATGTCCCTTATGATGACGATGCCTAGGTGGCTGTCAGCCTGGTGTGGACTGGACATGTTTCGCGATTCGACCAGATTGATCCGGGCATCCTTGTCCGGATTCTCGCTGCCCGTGAAGGGGGCGATGTTATGGCGCAACTGCCAGAGATCGTCCATCCCGTCATGGTCGTTATCAATCGCCAGCAAGGCCGGAGCCACCACAAGGAAAGAGAAGAGGTGCCGTGTCACCAGAATCCGATGGGGTGGATGCTTGTGATCCAGGTTTTCCTGGGCACAAAAGAGGGCGCGAACTTGTTCGCCCCCCTTTACCGAGGCACCACGAAGCGCCTTGCAGAACAGGCGCACCAAGCCGCGCCCTGGCCGGGCAGACTTCCCATGAAGTGTTACAGCGTTGGGCATGTGAAGTTCGCGGTTTCGGTGAAGACCCATTGCCATGGCGGCAGCACGCCAATTGGCTTATGTCAGAAGCTAAAAATCAATCGGTTGGCTAAATTTAGGTTCAATGCTTATTTGAATACCCATCTTAGATCATCCTATTAATCTATATGTTCTTACTTTTAATAAGCACATCTAACTAAACACCCCATTTATGACCGTGCCAGGATGGGCGGCAGATGGCAGATGGCATCGCGCGAGGAAAAGTGGAACTCGAGTGTGCATGCCGCCTCGCCTTTGAGCCGCCGCCTTTCCAAATGTCCCATTTCGGATCAACGTATTGGTCGAAGTAAGCATCGAGCTGGATGAACCCGATGCCTTTGCGGGTCCAAAAATAGGACGTGCAGCCCAGCTCGAAGTGGAGCTGGCCGCCTGAAAACCTCGCCGCCTGGCACGCCAAACAACCGGCCTCGGCGCACGCCTGCGGCTGGACTGCCTCCACCGCACTGAGCCCTTGCCATCAACGAGGGCACGTCCATCATGTCGCTTCTGGATTCACCTGCTTCCCGCCCCATGCGCCCTACCCGCTTTTTCGTTGCCGCTTTAGCCAGCCTGCTTTTCCCAGCCTGCACGACAGTCAAAAACGTCGTTTCGCACATTCCGATGCCGAATCTGAAGATGCCCAGCATTCGCGACGTGGCCAAGCTCATCCCCGGCATGCCAGAGGGCGACCAGGTGGACGCCAACGATCCGGAGGTCCCCTTCAACCCGCGCCACCCGCTGCAGACTGGGCAAACCCTCCGCCTCGAAGTGTATGAGGGCAGCCGTAGTCCCAGCCGGGTCTTCCGCGGCCTCGTCATGGTCGATGACAGTGGTAACATCCTTCTCGGTGAGGCTGGCTACGCCAAAGTAGGCGGCAAAAAGCTGCCCCAAGCCGCCGAGGCGATCACTGCGGTGTTCCGCGTGCGTGCCTACACCTCACGCCCGGTCACGGTTCACATCTTCTCAATAGAGAACACGCCGGTCATTGGCATCCATGGCGATGTGCAGACGCCTGAATATCTCCCCGCCTTCGAGGACATCACGGTCAAACAAGCCATCGTCGTCACGGGTGGCCGCCGTCTCAAATCCACAGCTCGTGGTGTTTACATTACCCGAGACGGCCAGCGCCGCTTCTTCACCTCCCTCGACCATGCGGACGAGGACTGGAATCTCCTTGCTGGCGACGTCATCACCCTCTCTCCCGACATCTGATCCCACCGCGAGCATGATCGAGTATTACGGAGAGAACCCCTCCGCCTCCAGCAACCCTTGGAGCGCCCTTTTCAAAACGATCGCCATCCTGCGCATCGGAACCGGTGTGATGCTGCTCACCCGCCACGGCATCACCGCCATCATGGGAGCCTATCACTTCCTTTGGGCTGAGCGGGAATGGGACTGGGCCAAAAACTTCGCGGAAGCCGGGCTGCCCTATCCGCACCTCGCCGCGCCAGCCGCCGCGCTCATCGTAGCCGCCGTGGGCACCAGTTGGTCCATCGGTTTCCTGACCCGCTTCTTCGCCGTGCTCTTCCTGCCCGTGATCATCACGGCCATCGTGGTGCTCACCCGCCTCGGCTCGCCACAGATCGAGACCGCTTGGCTGTATGCCTTCATCAGCTTCACCTTGCTTCTCTTCGGCTCCGGAGCCATCTCCATCGACAAGCTCTTCCACATCGGCGGCAGGCTCTCCAACCCGCGTCGCAGGCGATGACCACCTGAGGTGTCCCGCCGCCTTCACCAGCCGCGCAGTTTTACATGCACCTGGGCCACTTTGCCCATGTAGTGGTCCATCTTGTAGTCCGTGGCGGCTTTGACCATGTGCTCCCTGGCCTTGGCGTCATCGCCGATCGACTCGAAATAGAGGCCGAGATAGAGATGGGCATAGCAGCGATGATTGCGCAGGTCGTTCCCCTCGCCGGTCTCGGCGGCTTTCAGCACGTCCTCGGGCTTCGCCTTGCCGGCGAAGAGCTCGTGCACCTGCTTCATCGGCACGCGGGTGTCACCCTCGATGGGGATCAGCACTTTGCGGGCTGCTTCGACGCTCTCCGCCTTCGCCACACAGAGGAAATGCCACGCGGCGTTCTCCACGTCGTTGGTGTTGAAGGTCTGGTGCGTCTCAAACTGCTCGCGACCGCCTTTGAAATCTCCCGCGTAGTAAAGCGAGAGCCCGCGCTGCCACAGTTCCGGCTTCGCACGCGGCTCAAGCTTTAAGAGAACGTCAAAAGCCTCCACCGACTCTTTCGGCCTGGCTTCGAAAAACATTTCCACCCCGCGTTTGAAGGCACTTTGAGCCGTTTCCTCGGCCATGGAGGTGGTGGCGAGCAAAAGAAGGACGGTGAGGATTTTCATGGGTAGGATGAACGAGAGATCGTGACTGGCTTTTACGGCTACAGCAGCTCATCCGCGTGCGATTTGAGCATGGCATTCAAAGCTCGGCGGTAAGGGCTTGGCATCGGAAGATCGGCCAGCCGGTCGTGCAGCACGATCTCATGCCTTTCCGGCCACAGGAGCTTTCCTTTCGGCGGTTCGTGCACCCAGAGCGTCACTTTGTAGCGGGTGATGCCGTAGTGCGATTTCATCAGCACGGGCGGTGGTTGGGCGTGCAGGCTCTCGGGCAGCGCGGGCAGCTTCCACAGGCCGGTTCGGCGGCTGCCGGTTTCTTGTTCGAGCAGCACACCCTCGGCGGTGCGCAGAAAGAAAACACGCTCGGTGACCTCCGTCATCTCGGGGCGGGCGGATTTCACCGGCAGGTGCTCCGGTTCCGTGGCGCGGCACTCGCCACGCAGCGGGCAGAGCTCGCAACTAGGCTTGGTGGGGCGGCAATGCGTCTGGCCCAGTTCCATGAGCGCCGAGTTCAGTGTGCGTGGATCCGTCGAGGTCTGCACGAGCGTGGTGGCACGCTGCCAGAGCAGGCCACGGCCCTTGGCGGAGTCGATGGGCGTGGCGTCATTGTGCAGGCGAGAGAGCACGCGGGCCACATTTCCATCCACGATGGGGTGCGGCAGGTTGAAGGCAAAGCTCGCCACCGCGCCGGCGGTGTAGGGACCCACACCGGGAAGCTTCAAAATGGCCGCGTGATCCTGCGGGAAGACGCCGCCATGCTCTTCCATGATGGTTTTGGCCAGCTTCTGAAGATGACGTGCCCGGCGATAGTAGCCGAGACCTTCCCAAGCCTTCAAAACAACAGTCTCAGCCGCCGTGGCCAGTGTCTCCCAGTCAGGAAACTGCGTCATCCATCGCATGTAATAGCCACGGTCGAGCACGGTGGCGATCTGCGTTTGCTGCAGCATCACCTCGGAAACCAAAATGGCATACGGGTCCTGGGTGCGCCGCCACGGGTAGTCCTTCCCATGATCACGAAACCACGCCATCAACGCCTCCACCGTGGCGGTGGGATCAGGTTCGTAATGATGCGCGGGCATGCGGCATTGGAAGCGCATTTCGCGGGCTTGTGGCAAGCGGTTTCCCGGTTCTTTTCGGCGTGCTGATGAACCGCCGCCGCCTGCTCCAGTCCACTCCTGCCCTCCTGCTCGCGGGATGTGAAAGTCGGGGCGGCATTCCCGGCCGCATCGCCGGTGGTTCGCACGCTCGCGGGCATCGCCTGCGTGATGGCGGCCTGCCGAAGATCGGACGGAAGGAGAGGGCCGAAGTGGTCATCGTCGGTGGTGGGGTGGCGGGATTGGCGGCCGCACGACGTTTGCGAAAGCTTGGTGTGGGGAAAATCTGCGTGCTCGAATTGGAGTCGCAACTCGGCGGCACGTCCTGCGCCGGTCAAAACAAGGTCACCGCCTATCCGTGGGGCGCTCACTATGTGCCGCTGCCGGGACGCGATTGCGTGGAGGTGCGGCGATTCTTCGAGGAGACAGGCATCATCACCGGCCACGATGCCGCTGGAAGGCCTGTCTATGATGAACTCGCGCTCTGCCACGATCCGCACGAGCGGCTTTTCATCCACGGCGAGTGGATCGAAGGTCTGAGCCCACAGGCGGGACTGTCCAGAAGCGAGCAAGATCAGTTCGCGGCCTTTGCCACCGAAATCGAACACTGGAGGTCCAGACGTGGCCGCGATGGGAAAATAGCCTTTGTGTTGCCCGTCGATGCTTCGAGCCGTGATCCCGATATTCTGGCGCTGGATGCAATAACAATGGCAAAGTGGATGCACGAGCATGGTTTCGACAGCCAGGCGCTGCGGTGGCATGTCGAGTATGCCTGCCGCGATGATTTTGGCGGCCATCTCGACGAAATCTCCGCTTGGGCGGGACTGCATTACTTCGCCAGCCGCACCGGGGAGGCCGCGAATGCCGAGCGCGACACCGTGCTCACCTGGCCGCAAGGCAATGGCAGGCTCGTTGAACTGCTCGCCGAAGGTCTCGATGAACTCCGCGTGAACGCCATGGCCTTCGGCATCGAGATCACGAACGGCACCCCCCGCGTGAAAGCCATCGACGATCATGGCGAGGCCTTCGAGATCGAGGCCCGCGCCGTGCTGCTCTGCGTGCCGCGCTTTGTCGCGAGGCGTTTGCTCGATCCTGCGAAGGCCTCGCCCGATCTCGTTTACTCGCCGTGGGTGGTGACAAATCTCACGCTCGATGAATTACCACCAAGCCCCGGCGTGTTGCCGGCTTGGGACAATGTCGTTTTCGGCTCCGAGACCCTCGGCTACGTAAATGCCACGCATCAAAGCCTCGCCGCCGTGCCACAGGCCACGGTCATCACGCATTACGAGGCCCTTTGCGGTCAACCACCGGCAAAGCTGCGCGAGTGGATGCTCACGCAAACGCACGCGCAATGGTGCTCGCGGGCCCTCGACGCCCTCGACGCGCCGCATCCCGATCTGCGTGATCATGTCACGCAGGCCGATGTGTGGCTCTGGGGCCACGGCATGATCCGCCCCTCTCCCGGCTTCATCTGGGGCAAGACCCGCAAGGCGTTGCAAACCGCCTCTCCACCCGTTTTTCACGCTCACTCCGACATGAGCGGCATGGCGCTCTTCGAAGAGGCCTTCACCCGCGGCGAACGCGTGGCCGCGAAGCTGCGGGCGTGGCTGGGGTGAGGCTTACGGCACCGTCACACGAGGCTAAAGCGTGGTGAAGCCGGTGGGAAAGGTCACACATGTCAGACCGAAAAACCCGCGATGGCAGGCTGGATCGCTTGGCGCTGAATTCGGCCTTCGATGTGGGAGAACTCATCTGCAATCAAGCGATGCCGGACGTAGCCTCTCAGGGGGTGGGCACCCATTTTGAATGCCAAGTGTCTCGACTTTTTTCTCAGCCATCTCTTTCTCTAACCCAGTTCTGCTTTCTGGAGCTTCGAGGCCAGCAGATGGATGGCGGCGAGGCCGAGGAAATAGAGGGCCCCGGCGATGATGAACATGGTGAGGTAGCTGCCGGTGGCTTCTTTGATGCGGCCGGAGGCGGATTGCATGAGGATGCCACCGATGGCTCCGGCC
Organism: Verrucomicrobiota bacterium; assembly: GCA_046051905.1. Taxonomy (GTDB): domain Bacteria; phylum Verrucomicrobiota; class Verrucomicrobiia; order Verrucomicrobiales; family Verrucomicrobiaceae; genus Prosthecobacter. The sequence goes on along the minus strand of JBJONJ010000410.1, from coordinate 10,139 downwards.
ATGCCACCGATGCCAACGACGGAACCGACGGCGCGACGCGGGAACAGATCGGAGGTGAGCGTAAAGAGGTTCGCGGAGAAGCCCTGATGTGCGGCGGCGGCGAGGGAGATGAGTAGGACGGCGGTCCAGAGATTGTCCGTGACTGGTGCGTAGGCGACGGGGAGCACACAGAGGGCGCACAGGAGCATGGTGAGCTTTCGCGCGGCATTGGCGGTCCAGCCGCGCTTCAAAAGCCATGACGAGAACCAGCCTCCGGCGACGCTGCCGACATCGGCGAGCACATAAATGGTGATGAGCGGGGCACCGATAGTCTTGATGCTGACGCCAAAGCGCTCGGCGAAGAATTTGCCGCTCCAAAAGAGGTAAAACCACCAGACGGGATCGGTGAGGAATTTGCCAAGCGCGAAGGCCCAAGTCTGACGGTGGCTCAAGAGCGGCAGCCAGGGGACGCGGGTGATGTTTTCATCGCCATCGCTGCGGATGTGGGCGAGCTCGGCGGGTGTGACACGGGGATGCGTTTCGGGTTCGCGATAGATGGGCAACCAAAAGATGACCCACAGCATTCCGGCGATGCCGGTGACGAGAAACGCCGCCTGCCAGCCATACGCGACGGCGAGCCAGGGCACGAGCAGCGGCGCGAGGAAGGCTCCGACATTCGAGCCGGCATTGAAGATGCCGGTGGCAAAGGCACGCTCGCGCTGCGGGAACCATTCGGCGGTGGTTTTGACGGCGGCAGGGAAGTTTCCTGCTTCACCGAGGCCGAGCAAAAACCGGGCGATGCCAAATCCGAGCGGTGTGGCCGCGAGTGCATGCGCGGCGGCGGCGAGACTCCAAAACACGAGCGAGGCGGCGTAGCCAAAACGCACACCCACACGGTCGATGAAGCGTCCGACGATCAAGAAGCCGAGGGCGTAGGCGAAGCTGAAGGCGGCGTTGATGTCGCCATACTCGGTATCGGTCCACTGGATGACCTTTTTGAGCTCCGGCTCGAGCACGCCGAGCACGGCGCGGTCGATGTAGTTGATCGTGGTGGCCGCGAAAAGCAGGCCGCAGATGATCCAGCGGAAGTTTTTCATCGCCTCCTGGGCCTTAAAACTGTGGCGTGAGCTTCGGTGCGGCAGGTTCGACGATGAGCTTGTAGAAGGTCTTGCCGACATCTTGCTCGTCAGGAGGGCATGGGAGCCACACCTGGCGTTTTCCATTCACCACAGGTCCAAGAACCGGCTCGACATCCAGCACCTTCCAAGCGCCGAGATTGGTCGATACGCCGAGGCGGAAAGAGACATCAGAGACGTTCTCAGGCACGCAGAAGAAGAGGCCGCCGACATTGGCGGGCAGCTGCGGGTGGCGGCCAAAGGCGAGGCGGGGCAGCTCCGCCGCGTCTGGTTTCGCGGGATCGAGCCCGAGGGCGTAGCGCAGTAGGTTGGGGATGCCGCGACTGTCTGGATCGGCATGGGGGGCGGTGAGGCCCGCCGAGACGGCTGCCGGGGTGAAGTTTTGATCCCTCCACGCGGTGAAGACATCGGGGGTGATGACGGTGAGCACCGCCGCATCGCTGGTGGCGCTGCCGTAGGCATTGGTGGCGGTAAGTCGATAGCTTCCGGCATCGGCGGCTCCGGCCTGGAGCAAGGTGAGGACGGCCTGGGTTTGCCCGGGAACAAGCTCGGTGCCTTTTTGCCATTGGAGAGCCGGAGCCGGGAACCCTGCCGCCTGCGCCCGGAAGGCCGGACCGCTGTAACCCGTGAAGATTTCCTGGCTCACAGGCTGGAGCACGATGCGTGGCGCGGTGTAGGCACGCAGGCAGATTACCCCGTAGTCATTGGCGGCCACCTCGACGATGTCCGCCAGATCGGCAGGCGGCGCTGGCAGCAGGCCCCAGCTTGCCAGCGCCCCGTCTGGAGAGAGCATGAAGCCTCCGAGATCACAGGGAACGAGGGCCGACCCGGCTTCAACGGCTGTGGCCGGGAGGGCCAGCGGGAGGCTGTTGTGGGAGGTGTAGGGCTCGAATGAAACCGGTGCTCCGCCGGGGAAGAAGAGTGAAGTATCCCAGACGAGCAGGCCGGGGTCGAGGGTTGGGAGTGAAGTCAGGTCGAGAGTCGAGAGTGCCGCCGTTAGGTCGATGGAATTGGCGCCACTGAGGCTCAAAGTGGAGCCTGGGGTGGTGGAGAGATTTAAAGTGGAACCCGTGGTATTGGCCGTCGTGGTGGTCGACGAGGGCAGGATGAGCGTAGCGGAAGGTGGGGTGCCGGAATTCACGACGATGGATGTAGTCGCTGCCACATAGGTGCCGTCTGCCTGACTCTGGAGGGTGAGCGGGCCGGTGTGGGTCACGCTGCCAATGGTGACGGTGGCACCTGCTCCAATGGTGATGGTGGGATGTGCGCCCGTGGCGAGGGTGGCATCTGAGAGGGTGACATTCCCGCTGTTGATGGTGAGTGAACTGGGCGCCGCCAAGCTGAGGCTGGAGGACAAAAGGCTTGTGCCGGTGATCGTGGCACCTGAGTTGACGGTGAGGTTCGCCGAGAAGAGCAGCAGGGGGGAGTCGGTGCTTGAGAGGTTCAAAGTGCTGCCTGTTGTGATGGTGCTGGAATTGACGGTGACGACGGTGCCAGTGGAAACCGTCTGCAAAGTCGGGAGGACTCCGCCGGAGAGCTGAACGCTGCCGAGGGTGGAGGTGCCCGTCGTGATGGAGCCAGTAGAGCCGAGTGTGAGCGTCGAGCCGCTGGTGATGATGCCAGCCAGGCTGCCTGTGTTCGTGGAAGAATTGGTCGTGGTGCTCGTGGGAGAGACGGTGAGCACACCTCCCTGGATGGTGTTGACGGGATTGAGGGTGAGAAGTCCCGGGTTAAGCGTGACGTTGCCGACTTTGATGAGGCCGGTAAGCATGGAAACGCCTGAGCTGAGTGAGAGTGTGGCACCGGTCGTCGTGGAGATGGCGCTGGTGTATCCGAGCTGGGCTGCGCCAGGGCTGTTAAGGGAGATTTGAGTGCCTGACGGGGTGCCCGTACTACTAATGGAGAAGCGAGTGCTGCGATGCCGGAAGGGGTTCATGGGGGTCACCGGCGTCAAAGCAGGGCGGTCCAGCGTCGGGATGGTGTTGGAAACCCGCCCCCAGCTCACGATCTGGCTATCGGCCTTGATGGCGATGCTGGTGTCTCCGAAGGCGATGATGCGCACCACGTTGGAGAGTCCGGTGGGCACGGTGGCCTGCCCGGCGTCGTTTTTCCCCCATGCTCCCACCGTGCCGTCTGAGAAGAGGACGAGGTTATGATAGGCTCCTGCCGCCACCGCAGCCGCCGTGCGCCCGGCCATGAAGCCCGCGGGCAGGCTGCTCTGCTGATGAGTGTGCCCGCTGCTGGTGCTGCCGTAGTAGTCGGGCTTCGCGGTGGCGATCTGGCTCACCCAGGCGCTGATGCCGCCGTCCTCAAGGAGGGCCAGATTGTGGTAAGCGCCGCAGGATACCTTCACCGCGGGTGCTCCGTTGGGATGAAACCAGGGGACGATGGGTTCCTCCGAGCTGTCACGATAGTAGTTCCGCGACTGCACCACCCTCGCGGCAAGCGGTGTGGAGTAGTACAGGCCGTTATTCAGACTGGGATTCACCCGGCTCACATCCGCAAACCATTCCCGCACGAGGCCGTCCGCCGCGATGGAGATGAAGCGACCATGCCCGGAGGCGATCGTGGCGACCGGAGCCGATGGTGTGCCATATACCGGAGACTCGCCCACGATATTCCACTGCTTCATCACGCCGCTCGCATCGCGGATGAGGAAGCTGAGGCCCGCAGCGGCCACCTCGACCGTGTCCACCACCTGGACGCCAGACGGGATCTGGGTGCCGTAGTTTTTCAGCCACTCGCTGCTATAGCCCTGGCGACCCCAGGTCACCGGCTCGCCTTTGACACGCAGGCGGGCTATTTTGGACCTTTGAGCATTAGGGACCAGTTTCAAGGTGCCGCCTTCGATCACCGTGCCGTTGATGACCGCTTGATACTCTCCGATGTCCGCCGTGCGCACGGCCGGGATGTTTAACACGGCCTGGGTGGCACCGGGGATGATGAAGCCATTTTTTAACCATTGGAGGCTTACCGGCATCGTGGGATTTGACGCAGGCGGGTCCACGCTCACCTCGAACCGGGCCGCCGTGCCCAGTAGCATATTTTGATCCACCGGCTGGCTGGTGATCATCGGCTCATCCATCAGCGACACGACCGCCGCTGTGGAGGGGGCCTCGCCGATGGAGTTGGTGAAGACAGCGCGGTAACTGCCCAGCTCGGCTGCCGTGATGTTGCGCAGCACGAGCTTTTTCGACGTCGCTCCAGGCACATCGACTCCGTCTTTTTGCCACCGAACCGTCGTCGTCGGAAAACCGGTGGCGTCCGCCTCGAGGGTCACGGAGTAGCCTGGCCGCGTGGAGATGGACGCTGGAGAGCGGGTGATCGACGGAACAGCATAAGGCCGCACTATTGCGGGGACGGAACCACTATAACCCGTTGGCAACTGATAGACTCCAGGGGACACCGTGGAATTAATAAACCAAGGCACCGGGTAGCTGCCTTGCCCCCAGCAAACAAGGCTTCCATCGCCCTTTGAAACCATGCATTGATCAGCACCGGCATAAATGCTAACCACGTTGGTCAGCCTCACGGGCACCTCAGTTTGCTGCTTCGAATTATCCCCCCACGCAGCCACCGTTCCATCGCTCTTGAGAACCAGACTGAAGCCATTGCCCGCGCAAATCTCGATGACTTGAGGCAGTCCTGTGGGCACATCACACTGTCCCATAGTGTTTTGCCCCCAGGCCACCACAGTTCCGTCTCTTTTCAATGCCATGTGATGGGTGTCAGAGGAACTTACGGCAATCACATCGGTCAATCCCGATGGCGGTGAACTCGTTGGAGGCAGGACGGCATCGGTCCTGTAAGTCCACTGGGCGACGGAGCCGTCCGCTCTGGCCACCACGACTTCCGCATTGTTCATGGAGACATCGGTGCATGGCCCCAAGTCCACGGGAACCATGTAGGGAGTAGAAGGGCCTCCGGTATCCCAGTTTCCTGAAGTACCCCACCAGCCCTTCACCTCCCCATCCACCTCGACACAGAAGGCCTTGTTTCCCGCCGAGGCGAGCGCCACGACGGACTCGAGTCCGGATGGCGTGCCCAGCCTGTTTCCGCTGCCTGGGCCAACAACGAGCAGAACTTGATTGTAGCCATATATCGGGCCGTTTTCTCCGGCCATGGGGTAGAGCCGCCCGCCAACCACTCGAGCATTTGAACCCACTGAGTAGCTGACGCGAATGCCTTTTGCCATTCGAGCAATGCCCCTACCACCATCGCTGCCGGAAGAACCACCCCACAAGATCAAATCTCCCGCCGCATGCCCCACCCGCGTCATCCGGCTCAGCGTGGTGCCATCGTCATCGGTCACGCGGACCTGATAGACACCCCGAGTGGTATGATCGACCGGGGCGAGCGTCAGGTTCGCCTGCGAGGCACCGGGAATAACCACCCCATTGCGCAGCCACTGATAGGAAAGCGTGCCGTTGCCAGTCGCTGCCACATTCAGCGTCAAGCTGGGCATCCCCAGACCCACAAGTGGCGCGGTCGGATGCGTCATGATCGTCGGTGCGGCGCACAATTCACCCGCAGCCAGCAACGCCAAAAAGGCGAGCGGCTTCCAAAAGCCGAGGGGATTTTTCTCGGGAGTCATATGAGGTCGGATTAGATCAAAAACCCCACGAAGCGTCAACCCTCACTCGGTAACAAAAAGCGGTGCCGTCTTCAATTCCACGCCGCCGCAGTCCTGGCAGAGCAGATCGGCCTTCACAAAACTGGCGTAGCAGCAAGGACACCACGCGGTGGCGGAAGATTGGAGAGCGGGAGTAGGATCGTAATCCTCCACGGTGAGGTCTTCGGCTTTGAAGAAGGCTTAAGGTGAGCGTAAGCAATGCGGCCAGCAGGATGAGAAAGCGGGGGGAATCGTCGAGGAAGTGGTAGGCGGGAGCGAGAACGAGAAAAAACCAGGCGAGAATGAAGCTGCTGCCCGGCTGTCGTTTACACTTTGAACTTTGATGCAAGCCATCCGCAAACTCAAAATGACGATTGCTGATTGTGGAAGTGATTTGAAGCTCCGCTTCGAACGAGGATTGCCGTCAAATCGGATGCTTGCGGCCTCTGATCAGGCTTTGAGCCCTTCCTGACGGAGGAAATTCTCCAGCCAGGAGATGTCGTAGTTGCCGTTTTGGAAGTCGCTGGTGGTGAGGACCTTGCTCTGGAGCGGGATGGTGGTCTTGATGCCTTCGACCGTGAACTCGCCAAGGGCGCGGCGCATGCGGCGGATGGCAATGTCACGCGTGGCCCCGGTGACGATGAGCTTGGCGATCATCGAGTCATAATACGGCGGCACGCTGTAACCAGCATACACATGCGTATCGACGCGGACGCCGCGGCCACCGGAGGTGTACCAGAGATTGATCTTGCCGGGGCTGGGGGCGAAATTGCGGAACGGGTCCTCAGCATTGATACGGCACTCGATGGAATGACCGCGGGGCTTGGCATTGATGACGTGCTCGGACAGCGGAAGGCCGGCGGCGATGCGGATCTGCTCCTTGATGAGATCGCAGCCATACACTTCCTCGGTGATGGGATGCTCCACCTGGATGCGGGTGTTCATCTCCATAAAGTAGTAGTTCTCGCAGGCGTTATCGACGAGGAACTCGATGGTGCCGCAGTTCTCGTAGCCGATCTCTTTGCACAGCTTCACCGCGGCATCGCCCATCTTTTTGCGAAGCTTCTCCGGCAGTTTCGGGCTGGGGCACTCCTCGATGATCTTCTGGTTGCGGCGCTGCATGGAGCAATCGCGCTCACCAAGATGCACGACATTGCCATGGGAGTCGGCGACGATCTGGAATTCGATGTGATGCGGCTTATCGACGAGCTTCTCCATGTACATGGAGCCGTCGCCAAAGCACTTCAGGGCCTCCAAAGACGCGGCCTGGAAACTGGAAATAAGCGTGGCCTCGTTCAACACGGGGCGCATGCCGCGGCCACCACCCCCAGCGGTGGCTTTGATCATGACGGGGTAGCCAATCTTCCGCGCCCAAGCGAGGGCTTCTTCTTCGCTGGTGATGATGCCGTCGGAACCAGGGGTGATGGGCACACCGGCCTTGCGGGCGGTTTCACGGGCCACGTTCTTGTCACCCATCATCGAAATGACCTTCGCGGATGGCCCGATGAACTTGATTTTGCACTTCTCGCAAATCTCCGCGAACTCCTCCTTCTCGGAGAGGAAGCCGTAGCCGGGGTGGATGGCGTCAACATTGGCGATTTCGGCGGCGGAGATGATGCGGGAAATTTTGAGGTAGCTCTCGGTGCTGGGGCCGGGGCCGATGCAGATGGCCTCGTCGGCGAGGTGGACGTGCATGGAATCAACATCGGCCTCCGAGTAAACGGCAACGGTTTTGACATCGAGTTCTTTACAGGCGCGAATGACACGAAGGGCAATTTCACCGCGATTGGCGACGAGGACTTTTTTGAACATCAGAAGCGGAGGGCGTAGGGCTAAGGGCGTAGAGCGAAGAGTCGGAGGCAGAGGCGAAGGAAAAGTGAGAGTTCGATTCAGCGAGGGCTGTATTGGAACTCGATGCCCTTCGCCCTTTGCTCTAGGCTTTAAGTTCAAAGAGAGGCTGACCGTATTGAACGGGCTTGCCGTCCTCGGCGAGGATGCGGGCGATGGTGCCGCGGGCCTCGGCCTTGATCTCGTTCATGACCTTCATGGCTTCAATGATGCACACGGTGGTGTTTTCATCGACCTGGTCACCCACGTTGATAAAGGCTTTTTCCCCTGGGGCAGCGGAGCGGTAGAAGGTGCCGACCATCGGCGAATTGACCGTAGGACCGGCAGGGCCGCTCGGAGCGGCGGCCGGGGCAGCGGCGGCCGGGGCAGGTGCTGGGGCAGCCGCGACCGGTGCGGCGGCAACGGCCACCGGAGCGGCGGCGGGCACGGGCAGGTGCTTCAAAAGATCACCCGCGGCGGCAAAGTCGGAGCCACGGCGGATTTCGAGCTTCGATTCCTTCTGTTCGAAGTGGAAGTAGGACAGGTCATTGTCAGCCATGAGGCCGACGATCTCGCGAATGTGCGCGAGGTCGAAATTCGAGGCAGCGGCGGCTCCAGACTTGGGGGCGGACTTGGCAGCGGGAGCGGCGGCCTTTTTGGCGGTCGATTTGCGTTTGGGCATGTGACGAGAGTGTGGTTGGCGACTGGCGGAGCCGACACTAACGCCATGACCGCCGGTGGCAAGACCAAAGGCAGCTTGATGGTCAATTGAGCATGACCAAAATCCCGCTCGAAGCGGCTCACTTGATCTCGCGGAACTTCACCTTCCTCCACCGCACACAATAGGGGCCGGAGCCCTTCTTGATGCCGTGAACCTGGAAGCCAATGAAGCCCTCGGGATCGCCCGGTTGCGTGAAATCAGCTGCAGCCACGCCGTTGACGAAGCTCTGGTAGTGGTCGGCCTTAACCACGATGCGATAGTGGTTCCATTCCCCCTTCTTGAAGGCAGCCTTCGCGGCCTCCGTGCGCACGGCCTCCGTGTTGGTCAAAATGCTCCACCAAGTGCCACGGCGGGCCTCGTCGTAGAAATCACCCGCAGTGCCATTGATGGCGATTTCACACTGGGGGCCGAAAAGGCGGCCAGCGGGCAGCGGCTTGCCGTTTTTGGCACCTTCGGGGGCAGGATCGCCAGCCTTGGCAATGTGGCTGCGCACCTGCACGCCGGAGTTCAGTTCGTCATCGACCTTCACCTCGAACTCGAGTTCGAAATCCTTGAACGGCCCGATAGCTAGGAAGGTATTCGGGCTGCCATCGACGGTGGAGCCGACGAGCACGCCGTCCTCCACCTTATAAGTCGCCGTGCCGCTGATGATCTGGCCGCCGTTCAGCGTGCCATCGGCGAACCAGTTTTGCCATTCTCCCTCGGCGGCGAGAGCATTGAAGGAGGTGAATCCGGCGGCAAAGACAGCCACTGAGGCAGCGGAGGCGAGAAAGAGGCGTTTCATGGTGGATAAGGGGCTGCCAAGAACGCGGCGAAGACGCGACTTCCATCGCGAGAAGTCAGATGTTTAAGAATGGTTAAACAAAAGGGTGGGTTTTAACCGGATAAAAACCCCAAAAGAATCAGATCGAAACTTGACCTTCAGGCCAAGCTCGAATTAAAATGGCATTATTATTCGGTTTTTACTCGCCTAAAACATGGCACGGCCCTCCAACAACTTCGAGTCCTCCCCGGTGACGGTGGCTTTTACGCCCCAGATCCGGCAGTACCTCGATGACCTGACGCTGAAGGGAACCTTCGGCGGCAGTCCGGCGGATGCCGTGCGGATGATTGTGAATAACGCGATCGAAAACATGCTGAACAACGGCGCTCTGGACCGCCGGAAATGGATCATGAACGACGGCAAGCTCGTGCTCGCCACCAACTAAGATTTAACCACCTCACGCCATGCCTGCGCAAGCCGAACTTCAAGCCAACGCCAGCATCTTCGGAGTCATCGCCGAGGTGAAAATGACCGAGCGCCCCACCCGCAACGAACCGGTCAACCAAACGCAGCTCGAAGTCCTCGCCTACGAGATCGCCCGCTACATGCCCGCCCTCGCCCGGCAGCTCGCTGGCGCAGGTCGTGAGCGCCTCTTGGCGGCGTAAACCGATCAGCGGATGATCTCAAAGCCGCGCAGCCCGTTTTCCGAGGCCACGACGCAGACTTCACGCTCTTTGATGTGAGAGCCCAAACTGCTCTCCTGGATGCCATTGAGGAAAGCCTCCACTTCATCGAGTTCCCAAGCCTGCACATGCAGTTCGACGCGGCCGTCCGGCAGGTTCTTCACCCAGCCGCACACGTCGTATCCGCGGGCGGTATGCTTTGAGCTAAAGCGAAATCCCACTCCCTGCACCCGTCCCGAGTAAAACACACGTCTCGCCGTCATTTCGTCTCTCCTTCGATCAAAATCATGATGTCCTTTCGCGCCGCCTCCGTCGCTGCATCGATCAGTGCGACGCCTTGACCGCTGCGGTTTCGTTTCAAGCTTACAAAACGGTCCTGCGCGGTGAATTCGAGACCGCCGGCCTTCTCTTCCGGTGG
>JBJONJ010000409.1:0-3369 GCA_046051905.1 Verrucomicrobiota bacterium | reverse complement strand
CGAGTTTCCCGAGGCCATCCAGGTGGAGCGGGCGAAATTTGACGACATCCTGCTCCGCCATGCCGAGGAACTCGGTGCCGAGGTGCGGGAGGAGACGCTGGTCACCAGCCATCAGGTCAGCGAGGATCGCGTCACCATCCGGGTGAAGGCCAAAGACGGCAGCGAGCAGGAGGTCAGCGCGGCCTTCCTCATGGATGCCAGCGGCCTGAACAACTTCACTGCCAACCGCGAAAAGCTGCGCGAGTACTATCCCGGCCATAAAAAGATCGCCATCTTTGGCCACTACAGCGGCGTGCTCATGACTGAAGGCGAGGAAAAGGGCGACATCCTGATCGTGCGCCGCAAGAACTCCTGGTTCTGGATGATCCCGCTGGCCGATGACAAGGTGAGCGTGGGCCTGGTGCTCGATTTGAACGACTTCAAGGAACTCAAGCAGGAGCCGTTGGCGGTGTTTGAGGATGCCGTGGCCAGCACGCCGGCCGTGCGTGACCGCATGATGAATGCCCAGGCGATCACCCAGGGGCATGTGCTGAGCGATTTCTCCTACACGAACAGGAAGCTCGTCTCCGACCGCGTGGTGCGGGTGGGCGATGCGGCGGGCTTCATCGACCCCATTTTCTCCAGCGGCGTGATGCTGGCCATGCACAGCGCCCAGAAAGGCGCTCGTGTGGTGCATGAGGCCATGAAGGCGGGGCGCACCAAGACCTTTGCCATGAAGCGCTACGAGTGGAGCACGCGAAAGCACGTCGGCCGCTTCTGGCAGTTCATCGAGAAGTTCTACACGAAGCATTTCGCGCAGCTCTTCTTCCAGCCGAACAACCGCTTCCGCGTCGTCTGCGCCATCAACTGCGTGCTCGCCGGCCGTCCCGAGATGAGCTTCGGCACCTGGTGGAGGCTGAAGTTCTTCTTTGGCTTGGTGTGGATCCAGAAGCGCTTCTCGCTCGCCAAGCCGATCGAGATCGGTTGAGAAACCGATGCGTCCTCATGGGACGATCTCGTGATTTCCTGCCGCCACAGCGATGTCCTTCAAGCCGCTGCCGGAGATGCGGTTGCCTTTCACGATCTGGCCTTCGCCGTTGAGAGTGAGGCCGTTTTTGCCGGAGGCGGTGATCTCGTTGTCGAGGAGGCTGTTTTGGGCGGTGCCGGAGGCGATCTGGATGGCGTTGCCGCGGGTCTGGTCAAACAGGTTGCCGCGGATGACATTCTTCTCGTTGAGGCCGAGCTGCTTGCACCAGCGCCAGAGGTTGATGCCGGTCTGGCAGGCGAGAAAGTCGTTCTGCTCCACGGTGCAGCCGATGGCGTCGTTCATCTCCACGCCGACGAGGCTGCGGGCGATGTGGTTGTGCCGGGCGATGCTGCCGGTGGTGAAATGATCGAAGTCGATGGCCTCGTCCGTGGTGTCACGGATCGTGCAGTTTTCGATCAGGGCATCTTCGCAGGCATACAGCGCGATGCCGCGGCCGTGGCAGTTCTGGATGAAGCAACGCTCAATGTGCAAACCTTTGATGAGCGGCCCGGTGGGGCCTTTTTCATAGCTGTAAGGTCCCTGCGCAAAGATGCCGCATAGCTGCACATGGCCGCGGACGGGCGGATCTCCCTCGACGCGGCCTCCATCGAGCGTGAGCTTGCTGATCTGCACGTCCTCCACGGCCCCGCGGATCTCAAAGATATTGGGGGCGTCGGGATCGCGGATGAGCGTGCCGGCCGGGGCGGGGAAGTCGAGCGGCTTCACGAGGTGGATGGTGTTTCCCTCCAGGCGGGCCACCGTGGCCAGGTGGTAGGGCTTGGGCTTCTTCGTGAAGCTGTCCACCGCGCCATCCGCCTCAATGTGGAGATGCATGCCGGGCTTGAAGGACTGGTGACGTTTCACTCGAATGAGCTGGTCACCCGCCTGGGCGGTCTCGGCGACCTCCGCAAAGGCCAGCGGCGGCAGTTGCAGGATCGTGGTTTCCACGTCGAGACCCACAATGCGCAGCTTTTTCACCTTCTGGATCACCAGCGAATGCTCCAGCACATGCCGCCCCGGCGGAATGACCACCTCCGAGCCTTTCTCAGACTTGGATGCCTCATCAATGAACGTTTGAAGCTCGTCTGCCGTGAGGGCGAGGACGGGCGTGGAGATCAAAAGGAAGGCAAAGAAGCGAAGAAGCATGCGAAGGACCTTAACGTCGCCAGACGGGCGATTGACAAAGCGGGAGCTTATGAAATCGAAATCGGGCGGCTCCATGGCTTCAGGATGACTCCACGGCTTCGTGCAATGCTGGCTGACATTTCCTGGAGGCGCACCAACGCGGCGATTTTTTCCTCAAAGCTCATCGCGGCCAACTTTTGACGACGCTGGGCTTTCGCCTCGAAAAGTCGGTTCAGGAGATCGGGGGAAGGTTCCATTGCTGGTGGCGGGCTTCGAGTTGATGGCGGTGCAAAATAGCCTCGAACAGCATTGGATCAAGGTTTGCCGCCTCCATGAAGCCCTGGAATCACTGTCGGTCCTTTACTCGGCCTGTTTGAAGCATGATGGCGGCGAGATGCTCGGCACGCAGCACGCGAGTCGGTGTTTCGCCAAGCATGACATCACGGGCCTCGTGGAGGGCCTCTTCGACCAGTGGGTTGTAGGCGGGCAGGAATTGCACCGGCACTCCTTCGATGAGCACACATTCATCTTTGGCCTCGTAGCCCATCTGACGCAGGGCTGCATAAAGCGGTTCGAGCGTCACCAAAACGCCGCTACCCGGAAAAACCACGAACACATCCAGATCAAAAGTAGCGAAGGGCTCCATGTAGAAAATCGCCCCCACAGCGCCTCCGATGCCGTAACGACCAATGACACCTTGACGCTCAAGGTCGTTGAGGACTCGGAGTGTCGCTTCCATGGCATCAAAGCCTGCGCTCCTTCACCTCCGCCGTGATCTCGTTCACGAAGTCCGCGAGCGGCTTCACGCCGAGGTCACCGCGTTTCGCATGGCGGACGGCCACAGACTGCGCGGCGGCTTCTTTTTCGCCGATGACGAGCATGTAGGGAATCTTGTCCAGCTGGGCGTTGCGGATCTTGGCACCGATCTTATCGGCGGCGTTGTCGAGGGTGACGCGGAGGCCGGCGGCTTTGAGCTGGTTGAGCGCCTCGGTGGCGAATTCGTCGCTCTTTTCGCTGATGGTCAGCACGCGGACCTGCTCGGGGGCGAGCCAGGCAGGGAAGTGACCGGCGAAGTGCTCGATGAGCACGCCGCAGAAGCGCTCCATGCTGCCAAACGGTGCACGGTGGATCATGACCGGGCGGTGCGGCTTGTTGTCCGGGCCGATGTAGCTGAGGTCAAAGCGCACGGGCAGGACGTAATCGACCTGCACGGTGCCGAGCTGCCATTCGCGGCCGAT
>JBJONJ010000408.1:0-4103 GCA_046051905.1 Verrucomicrobiota bacterium | reverse complement strand
GCCGCTGGATGGTCGCCACGACTCGCCGCAGGTCTGGTGGAGCATCGCGGACGTCTCTGGATGCTCGGTGGCACGGAGAACTCCTACTTTGGCGATGCCGCCAGCGTGAAGAACGATGTGTGGTCTTCCGCCGATGGCCAAACGTGGACGCAAGCCACCGCGAACGCCGCGTGGTCGCCCCGCGCCTACCATCAAGCCGTGACGCTGAACGACAAAATCTACGTCCTCGGCGGCGGCAACTATGTGCCCACCGACGAAGCCCGAAACGATGTGTGGTCCTCCACCGATGGCATGAGCTGGACCTGCGAGACGGAGCATGCCGCCTGGGCACCGAGACTGTGGTTCAGCGCCGCGGTGTATCGCGGCCGGATGTGGGTCATCGGCGGTTGGTCGAAGGAAAAAGATAACTTCGGCGATGTCTGGCACAGCGCCGATGGCCGCGAGTGGCAGCGCCTGGAAACGAAAAGCTCATGGAAGGCCCGCCACGAGCATTCCGTGCTCGTTTTCCAAGACAAACTCTGGCTCCTCGGCGGCCACGCGAGGCCGCTTTCGAACGAGGTGTGGTTGTTGAGCTTGCCGGTGGATTGGAAGCCGTGACAAAAAGGCGCCGCGAAGGCTGTATTGCCTTGATGCGCACGCTTTACCTTCTGCTCGCCACCGCCTTCGCCATTCATGCCGCTGATGCGCCGCTCAAGGCCGGTGCCGCGACGAGCAATATCACACCGGAACTCGGGGGCGAGGTCGTGGGAGGTTTTGCACCTTATCCCTGCACGAACATCCACGATGAACTGCACGCCCGCTGCCTCGTGCTCGATGATGGGAAAACGAAGCTCGCGCTCGTCGTGTGTGATTTGCTCGGCCTGCATCGAAGCGTCTCGCTGAAGGCCCGTGAGCTCATCGAGAAGGAAACCGGCATTCTGGCGGCGAACGTGCTCATCAGCGGCACGCACACGCACTCGGCGGTGAATGCGCTGGGCGGCCCTGTGCGTGGCTACTTCTCCGATTTGGAGCTGACGGACTACCAAAAGTTCGTCGCTCGAAGGATCGCGGATGGCGTTCGTCGAGCGGTGAACCTGCTGCGCCCGGCCGAGATCGCTTTTGGCACGGTGGATGTGCCGGAGCATGTCCACATCCGCCGCTGGTTTCTCAAGGAAGGCAGCATGCCGCCGAATCCCTTCGGCCAGATTGACAAGGTCAAAATGAATCCTGGGGCAGGGAACCCCGCGCTCGTCGAGCCAGCGGGCGAGCCGGATCCCACGGTGAGCTTCATCGCCGTGCGTGAACCCAGCGGCAGGCTCATCTCGATCTACTCCGCCTACTCGCTGCACTACGTCGGCGGCGTGAACGGGGCGGACATCTCCGCCGACTACTACGGCTACTACTGCGAGGCTTTGAAACGACTTCAAAAAGACGGTGGCGAGTATCCGCCCTTCGTCGGCATCATGGCCAATGGCACCAGCGGCGATGCTAACAACATCAACTTCCGCTCTCCGCAGCCACGCAAGGCCCCCTATGAGCAGATGCGCTATGTGGCCGAAGATGTGGCCGCCAAGGTGAATGCCTCTTTGGCCAAGCTGACCTGGCGAAACGAAGCGCCACTGGCCGCGAAATATCGCGAACTCAATGTGAAGTGGCGTACCGTTCCCGATGAGCTCATCGCTTGGGCCAAAGAAACCGAAGCGAAAGCTCCCCGCATCCAGGGCGGCAAGGCCGATATCCCGCTCGCCTATGCCGGCCGCGTCCAGCGCCTCGCCAAGGCGAGCCCGCAGACCGGGTTTCCCACCCAGATCCTTCGCATCGGCGAGGTATGCATCGGCAGTTCACCTTGCGAGACCTTTGCCGAGACCGGCGTCGAGTTCCGCCAGCGCAGCCCCTTCGCCAAATCCTTCATGGTCGAGCTAGCCCACGGCTACTATGGTTACATGCCCACTCCACGTCACTTTGAACTCGGTGGTTACGAAACCTGGCCAGGCACCAACAACCTTGAGCCCCAGGCCTCCGTGAAGATGATGAACGCCCTCATCGAGATGGCCGGCGAGGTCAAAACCTCCGCCACGCCCCGTTGAGGTCGTATTCGGGGCATTCCTGCCCCGCGGTCCACAATCGCGGGCCAAGAATGGCCCGGATACCAAAAAAACTTGTCCGGTCCCGCTTTCTCGTGCGGTATATGCGCTCCCGCCGTTTTTCCCCCCCCATGAAGTTCATCGCCCTCTCTCTCGCCCTGCTTGCCTCGGTCGCGTCCGCGCAGGAATACCTCGAAATCGCCGCGAATCCCGGTTTGCCGGGCGGCGGGAAGAAAATCGTGCTGGTGGCCGGCGATGAAGAATATCGCACGGAGGAGTCGATGCCGATGCTGGCGAAGATTTTGGCGAAGAAGCATGGCTTCAACTGCATCGTGCTTTTCTCCACGGATGAAAAAGCGGGTTACATCGACCCGAACAACCAAAAGAACATCCGTGGCACCGAGACGCTGAATGACGCCGACCTGCTCATCATCGGCACGCGCTTCCGCCAGCTTCCGGACGAGCATTTGGCGAACTTCGCGAAGTTCCTCAATGCGGGCAAGCCGGTGATCGGTTTCCGCACGGCCACGCATGCCTTCACCGGCAATGCGACGACGGGTGACTTCAAATGGAGCCAGTTCGGCCTCAAAATCCTCGGCGAGCAATGGGTGTCGCATCACGGGGCGCACAAGAAGGAAGGCACGCGCAGTCAGTTTGAGACCGCGAACCTCAAAAACCCTGTTCTTCGCGGCGTGGAGGAGATCTTTGGCACCTCGGATGTGTATGGCGTGAAGAATCTCGATCTCTCGAAGGCCACCATCCTCCTGCGCGGCGCGGTGACCTCCAGCCTGCACGATCGCTCGCTGCCGATCGACGGGCCGAAGAACAACCCGATGCAGGCGCTGGCGTGGCTTTTCAATTACACCGCGCCGGATGGCAAGACGCAGGGCAAGTCCTTCTGCACGACGATGGGCGCGGCGGTGGATTTCATCGACGAGGACCTGCGTCGCCTCATCGTGAATGCCGCGTATCATCTCACCGGCATCGAAGTGCCCGCGAAGGCTGATGTGGCCTTTGTCGATCCGTTCAACCCCACGATGTATGGCTTCATCAAGGATGCAGGCTACTTCAAGCAGCGCAATCTGAAGCCCGGTGATTTCGCCACGGGCAAGAGCCCCTCGATGGGCCTTCCTGGCGATAAAAAGCCCGATGCTGCCGCCGCCGATCATCCGCCACATGCGCCCAATGCTGAGCCGCCCGCCGCCACGAAGGCGCGTGCGCAAAACGTCGCGCCACCTAGCAAAGGCGAGCGCATCGTGCTCATCGGCAATGGTCTTGCCGAGCGTGACACGTGGTACAGCCGCATCGAGACGGAGCTGCAGCTTCGTTATCCGGGCCGCGAGCTCTTCTTCCGCAACATGGGCCATGTCGGCGACACGCCAGGCTTCCGCCCGCATCCGGCACGCGTCTCGCAGTGGGCCTTCCCCGGCGCGGAGAAGTTTCACCCCGACAAGACCGTGCACAACGGCAAGGGCTTCTACCCCACGCCGGACCAGTGGCTCACGCATCTGAAGGCGGACACCATCGTGGCCTTCTTCGGCTACAACGAATCCTTCGATGGTGCGAACAAGGTCGGCAATTTCGAGGCGGAGCTCGACGCCTGGGTCGTCCACACGCTGAGCAAGGCCTACAATGGCAAGGAAGCGCCGCGTGTGGTGCTCGTCAGCCCCATCGCGTATGAAGACCAGAGCGCGAAACGCGATCTGCCAAAGGGTGACACTGAAAACGCCAATCTGCTGCTCTACGCCGCCGCCATCGAGAAGGTCGCGAAGAAGCACTCACTCACATACATCGATGTGTTTTCGCCCTCGAAGGCAGTTTATGCCGAAGGCGGCGAGGCCTTCACCACGGGCGGTTTTGTGCCGACGGACAAAGGTTATGAGAAGATGGCCGAATGGCTCGCCACTGGTCTTTACGGCCACGCCAGCCGCGAATCGAAGGCCGATCCGAAGCTCGTGCACGAGGCGGTGATGCAGAAGGACTGGTTCTGGAACAACGACTACAACATCCTCAACGGCGTGCACACGCACGGCCAGCGCT
>JBJONJ010000407.1:0-3740 GCA_046051905.1 Verrucomicrobiota bacterium | reverse complement strand
AGCACGGCGTCCTCCATGGCCTGGCCGAGATTTTCGAGCAGCGAGTAGCCGCCGAGCCTTTCGATCTCGCGAAGCTGCGCCAAACCGGCCGCAAGCGCCACCGGATTGCCGCTGAGCGTGCCCGCTTGATACACCGGGCCGATCGGCGCGAGGTAATCCATCACGTCCGCACGTCCGCCGAAGGCACCGACAGGCAAACCGCCGCCGATGACCTTGCCGAGGCAGGTCAGATCCGGTGTAATCTTCTCCAGCTCCTGCACGCCACCTTTGGCGAGGCGGAAACCGGTCATCACCTCATCGAAAATGAGCAGCGCGCCGTGTTTGGCGGTGATTTCGCGCAGTTTGGCCAAAAAGCCCGGTTTGGGCAAAATCAGGCCCGCATTCGCCGGATACGGCTCCACGATCACGCAGGCGATCTCGTGACCTTTTTGCGCAAAAAGCTCCTCCAGCGCTGCTTCGTCGTTGAAGGGCAAAACACTCGTCAAAGCTGCGAAGTCCTTCGGCACGCCGGCGCTGTCCGGATTGCCATGCGTGAGTGCTCCGCTGCCAGCGGCCACGAGCAGGCTGTCGCTATGCCCGTGGTAGCAGCCGTCGAACTTCACCAGGCGGTCACGCTTGGTAAAACCACGCGCAAGGCGGATGGCGCTCATCGTCGCCTCGGTGCCGCTGCTCACCATGCGCACTTTTTGAATGCTCGGCACCCATTCGCAGATGGTTTTGGCCATTTCGACCTCGTAAAGGTTCGGGATGCCGAAGCTGACACCTTCTTTGGCGGCGCGATGGATCGCCTCGATGACCGGAATCGGTGCATGGCCAAGGATCGCCGGGCCCCAGGTGCCCACGTAGTCGATCATGCAGCGGTCATCCACGTCGTAGATGCGGCAGCCTTTGGCCCGTTTCACGAAAAACGGATCGCCACCGACATTGCGGAAGGCACGCACGGGCGAGTTCACGCCGCCGGGGATGTATTGCTTGGCGAGATCGAAGAGCTTGGTGGAAAGGGGTCCGTTGGGCATGACTGGGAATAACGAAATCAGAATGACGAAGGTCGAATGAAGCGGGCAGGAATACGCGAAAGCCTCGGGGCGTCGAACAAAAGGTTGCCCGCGTCCGTCGGAGTCGGGTATTCTACGAACGCGAACCACCATGAAACGCCACTTTTTCCTCGCCCTCTGCCTCACGGCGTTTTCCGCCGCCCCGGCGCAGCTTTCGAAGAACAAATCCTCCCTGCCCCAGGAGCCCGGTACCTTTTCCATCGAAGGCCTGACCCCACGGCCGGTCGTCGTCCGCATCCAGGCGGAGGCCCCCGTTTTCACCACGAACAAGTTCGACCGCGCCATCGGTAGCTTCGCGCCCGGCGTGCCCGTCACCCTCGTGGCGATGAGCGACACCTCCTACCGCGTGCGCGGCCGTGCCCGCCACGGAGACGTGGCCGGCTGGGTGAAGCAATCGGACATCCTCTCCGCCGATCCACAGCTCGCTGACAAGCTGAAAAAGCTCTTCGCCCGCACACAGCAGGTGGCCGAACTCATCAAAAACAATCAGGTGGCGCTCGGCATGACCAGCGAGGAAGTGCAGGCATCCCTCGGCAAGCCGACTCGCAAAAACACCAAGATCAACGCCGGTGGCAAACAGGAGCGGCTCGAATACGCCATGTATGAAAAAGTCCCGCAGGTGACCACTGGTCGCGACGCCTTCGGCCAGCTCGTGCAGACGATCGTCTATGTGAAAGTGGAGGTCGGCACGCTCAGTCTCAGTTTCAAAGACGGCGTCGTCGATGAGATCGAGGAGACCAAGGGCAACCCGCTCGGCAACGGTGGTGTGCAGGTCGTGCCGGCGCCGATTTTTTTCTGATCGCCAGCCTCAGCCTGCCTTTGGCGTGGACAGCGCCCGGCGCGGCATGCCCCAGGCACCCCGTTTGGCGGCGCGGGCTTCCTTTTCGACGTCGCGGAGGTGGTTCTCATAATCGTTGGCCTTGCGGCCATTGGGCATGTTCACTCCTTTGGTATGGATGCGGGCCAGGCCGGCTTGCACCAGCTTGTGCGCGAGGTCCTCGCCATCTTCGAAGACGATGACCGCGTAGATGCGGTCGCTGTCGTAAACCCGCTCCCAGCGGGTGAAGACGGTGAAGGGCTGCGAGCGAAGCAGATCCGCGGTGAATGCCCTGGCTTGCTGGCCGAGCTTGAGCGTCTGCGGGATGCTGAGGCCGCCAAAGTAGCCAGCCTGGTCCTTCAAACGCCCCGCGACGAGCTTGTACTCCCGCTTTTCGGCGCAATCGACGAAGTACAGCCTCAGCACGAGCTTTTGACCTTCATGATCGACGACGAAGCTGTCGCCATCATTGGTCTCCGCGTCGATGAACCGCACCCCGGAGAGCGGCTGGAGCCTTTCGATCTCGACGGCGGGCTCCTTCGCTGGTGGTTCGTGGACGACGCGGAACCAAAACTCCACCGCGACGAGCGTCACGAGCACCAACGTCCACAGCACGCGGCCGGTTTTGCGTTTGAATGCCGGGCTCATGTGCCGCGCTTGTTGCCAAAGAGATCGATGTGCAGCCGTGGCGAGTAGCGCCAGCCCTCACGCTTGCAGATGTCCACCAGCAGCATCTGCCGGGCCTTCAGCGCCTCCTGCGTGATGCCCTCCGGCATCAGCAACACCTTCTCTGGAGGAATTTCGATGCCGATGGATTCAATGACGGCCTTTACCTCCAAAACATCCGCCTCGCTGGCGAAGACGAATTTGAGCTGAAAGTCATACCCGGAGCACCACGCTCGCAAAACCTCCGGCTGAAGCCGCAGGCGCTCATGCTTTTCCACCCAGGCCTTGCCTCCGGAGGCCTCATCCGGGGTCGAATGGGCCAGCTTCGGGCTGATGGAGGCCAGATCACAAGCCACGCCCTCCGGCGGGATGGTGCCCGCGGTTTCGATGGTGATGTGCTTTCCAGCTTCGCGAAGCTGTTGAAGCAGCCGTGGCATCTCCTTGGCCACCATCGGCTCGCCTCCGGTGACCACGACGAACCGCGTGGGATGCTCATTCACCGCCTGTAAAATCGCTTCGATGCTCATCTCAGTGCCCTCCGGCTTCCACGAGGCATACGGCGTGTCACACCAGCGGCAGCGCAGATTGCAGCCGGAGGTCCGCACAAACACCGATGGCACGCCCATCAGCGTTCCCTCGCCCTGCACGGAATAAAAGATCTCGGAGATCAGCATGTCGCGCCAACCTTTTAAGCATGCTGTGAGGTTTGCGATGGAATTTTGCGTCTTACGACGCCGTGCCTACTTCTTCGACTTATTCGGGATCTGCGGCTTGGCCTCGGGATGGGTGGCGAGGAGCTGGCGGAGGGTGGTGATGACCTCAGGCTGCTCTGCGGCGAGGTTTTTCGTCTCGGCGGGATCGGTTTGGTAGTCGTAGAGTTCGAGGATGGCGGTGTCGGCGGGGGCGCCGGGCTTTTTCCATTCGACGAGGCGATGTCGCGTGTTGCGCACGGCGCGGCCGATGAGGCCTTGTTGGCGGGGGAAGACGTGGATGATGTGGTCTCGCGTGCTGGCGGCGGGATGGGCGAGCACTTGGGCGAAGCTGCGGCCATCGACTTGATTTGGCGCGGGCAGTTTGGCGAGCTCGGCGAGGGTCGGGTAGATGTCGCAGGTCTCGATGAGTGCTTGAGTGCGTTTTCCACCGGTGATGCCGGGTGCGGCGACGATGACGGGGATGCGGGCGGCTTGCTCGTAGTTGGAATG
>JBJONJ010000406.1:0-4513 GCA_046051905.1 Verrucomicrobiota bacterium | reverse complement strand
TCCACTTTGCCCACAAACGGCGCTTTGAAGGCATCCGGTGCCTTTACCGGAGCATGAGGCGAGTAGGTGGCGAGGTAGCAGAAGAACGGCGAACCCTTCACGTCGTCGATGAAGGCCATCGCTTCATCAAAAAGCAGGTCTTCGCGATAGCCGGTGCGCTTTTCGCGCACGCGATTGCGGATGATGACGGGATCAAAGTGAACGGTGGCCGCGCCGCCATTCGTGGAGTTCCAATCGAAGCCCCGGTTCGTCGGATTATACGGGCCGTCGTTGCCGAGATGCCATTTGCCGACGAATCCGGTGCGATAGCCTGCTGATTTCAGCAACTGCGGCAGGATGACAGCATTAAGGTCCAGGTGCTCACGCGGTTCGGTGGTGTGCGTGACGCCGCTGCGGAACTCGTGCATGCCGGTCATCAGCGCGGCACGAGTCGGCGAGCAAGACGGGCTCACGTAGAAGTTCTGAAAGCGCACACTTTGATCATGCAGGGCATCGTGATGAGGCGTTTTGAGCAAGGGATGCCCGTGACGCCCGACATCGCCGTAGCCTTGGTCATCGGTGAGGATGAAGAGGATGTTGGGCTGCTTTGCGGCGCTGGCTTGCACGGCAAGAAGCCAGAGGAAAATGAGGATGTGCTTCATGAGGCGGTCTGGACTAGCGAATGGCTTTCAAACGCTCGGTGAGGAATTTCACCGTGCGCTCCACGATTTGATCGATGCCAGGATCGATGGTGCCACCAGCCTCCCGCCAGTTGTGACCGGCATTTTTGACGATGATGACCTCCACGGGCGATTTCGCGATTTTGGCCTGGTCCTGCATGTGCAGCGCGTGCTTCACCGGAATGGTGGTGTCCTTGTCGCCCTGAATCATGAGCAGGGGCGGGTTCGTGGGGCTGAGATACTGCACGGGGCTCATTTCGCGATACAGCGTGAGTTGATCCTTCGGATTTGTGCCGGGTTTGAGTATGCGCGGGCCGAAACGGTCGCGGGTGCCTTCGCTGCCTTCGGCGTTGAAGAGTTCAGGCTTTTCAAAGTCGCAGGGGCCATACCAGGAGACACCTGCGATCATGCGATAAGGTGCCGCTGCGAGTGACGGATCGCCCGGCAGGCCCGCTGGCGAAGAAAGCAGGAGCATCTGCGCGATATGACCACCAGCGGAGTCGCCATGCACAAAGACCCGCGCGGGATCGAGGCCGAGCGCGGCGCTGTTTTTGGAGAGGTAGCGGATGGCGTCCTTCGCATCGGTAACGCAGTCGCGGATGGCGACGCTGCCTTCAGGCTTCCAGAGTCGGTAATTCACGGCTGCCACAGCGAAGCCCGCATCGAGCAGTTTGAGATGAACCTCGGGGAAGGCACCGAAAGCGATGTTTTGCTTGCTGCCGGTGGTCCAGCCGCCGCCGTGTGTGTAGATGACGATCGGCAACTTCGAGGCGGAGCGCTTCTTCGGGTAATAGAGGTCGAGATAGAGTTCTTCTTCCGCCGTCTTTTTGTAGAGCACGTTGAGCTTCTGCTCACCTTTCGATGCGAGAGTCGGGACGGTGACCTTCGAGAGTTCTTCCAGGCTCAGCGAGTCATCGCGATTCGCGTCGGAGCGGCCATAGAGACGCCATTGCTGGAACTCAGCCTTCTCGATGGAGCCATTGCTGTCCTTGTCCCAACTCGCGAGCAAGCGCCGCGCATACACGGGGCCGTAGGCTCCTTTCGACATGTCTTCCGCATTGGCAGCAGCGAGGGCTGTGAGGATTAGAAGAGAGGTGAGGAGATGCTTTGGAATCATGGCGGGAGAATGGGGGATGAATGCTTTTCACATCAGCCGAAATGACTGCGCAGCATCGCCAGACTCTTCGGCACGGCGGTGAGTGGATTTTCTTTGCCTTCCATTTCGAGCGAGATGTAGCCGCGATAGCCAGACTCGCGCATGATCGTGGCGATGCGGGCATAGTCGAGGTCCAGCGAATACCAAAGGCCGCCACCGTGATAGGTTTTCGCCTGCAGCAGCACGGTGCGCGGCGCGAGCTGCTTCAGGCGGTCATACGGGTCTTCGAGGAAGTTTCCCGTGTCGAGCGTGACCTGGAGCCACGGGCTGTTCACCGCCTCCACCACCTTCAGCACGCCTTCGGGAGTGGTGCCGAGGCCCCAGTGATTTTCCAATCCCATGATCACGCCGCGCTTCTCCGCCTCCGGCACGAGTTTTTCAAAACTGTCGATGATCCACTTGTAGCCCTCCTCGTCCGTGTGGCCGTCGAGACGTGGTTCGACACCGCGATTGGCCATCAACTCGTCAAAACTCTTGCTCGTGCCCCATCGGCCGGTGTTCACGCGGATGGTGGGGATGCCCAGATCGTAAGCCTGCTCCAGGAACTGCGTCGTCTTCAGAATGTTGTCTGTCCGCTTTTGCTCATCCGGCGTCAAAAAGCCCTGATGCGTCGAAAAACCCATCAAATCGAGTCCCAGCGTGAAAGCGCGGCTCTTGAGCTTCCGCAGCGCCGCAGGGCTGGTATCCGGCATTTGCACCTGAAGCACCTCCACGCCGTCGAAACCCATTTCGGAGGCTGTTTCGAGGCATTTTTCAATATCCCGCCACTGGCTGGTCTGCGCATCAAAATGCCAGAACGAATACGTGCTCACCCCGATGCGGTAGGAATGCGTTTTCGGCGTCGGAGCAGCCGTCGCTCGTGATGCGGCAGTGAGTCCAAGTGAGGCAGCGAGAAGATGGCGGCGGTTCATGTGAGCGGCAAGGGTTGGGCAAGATGATGAAGGCAAAAAGAGGGGGGCGGACAGAGCTTCTCAAGAAGATGCGATCGCAGGTTCTTTCGCGGCTGGCTTCACCTCGTCCAAGGTGACGCGGGAGACACGTGTCGCACGCGGTAAAAACGGCGGAAGGTCACGTTGTCCGTTGGAGCCGATGCAGCAGAAGATCATGCACCCTGCTCAATCCGTCGTGAATGAAGAGTTCCTCCCACGAGAAGCCCCTTGGGCTGCACAAACCTCCAGACGGTCTGATGAGTGAATCAGCATGCTTGGCCGGCACGCCGACGGCGGGAGAGCAATGAAAAGCCTCCGAGGAGCAGCAGCAGCGTCCGAGAGGGCTCAGGAATGGCGACGACACTGACGGTGCCGAGTGTGTAGAGATTGCTCGTGTCGATATTGAGGCCTGGACTGAGCGTGATGGCGCTGAAGTCTTCGGTGAAGGTGCCGGTGCGCGTGGTCACGCCGGTCCAATCGAACAGACGGAACATGTCTCCTTCCTGGAAGGTGAGCGCATTGGGGTTGGTGAGTTTCAGGGTGGCACCCGATGTAATGTCCAGCGAACCAAAGAGGCGCACCATGTCAGCCGCGGCGAGGAGGCTGGTTTGATCGGTGCCGGTGGTGCTCCAGAGATCGAGATTGAGGAAACTGGTGGCACCCAAGACCATGCTGGCCGCACCAGACGTCGTAATGGAGAAGTCCGAGCCCGCTGTGGCCCCGGTAGCGCCGACAATCATGGAGCCGTTGATGTAAACAAAGTTTCCGGAGGCCGCGGTGACACTGCCGTCACCCGTGAGCGTCGAGGTGATGGTGACCGTGCCGCTGCCCGTGCCGGAGCCACTGGTGTTGTTCACCTCGAGGATGCCTGCCGTGACGTTGGTTGGTCCGTTGTAAGTATTCGCACCAGTGAGGACGAGCGTGCCGGCATTGTTCTTGTTCAGGCCTGCAGTGCCAGTGTTGTTTTGGATGACGCCGGAGACGATGACATCCTGCGTCACCTGATCGCTATCGTTGATGTTGAAGTTCCGGGTTGTTCCATTGAGGTCGAGAGCAGCGGAGATGGTGGTGGTCCCGTTGTTGAATCCGACTGCGCCTGCATTGTAGGTCACGGGTCCGTTGAGCTGCAGCACACCGCCTCCAGCGGAGTCGATGATCTGGTTGGTGGCTCCCAGGGCGGTGGTGGTTGCGTTCGAAAGGTTTAGCCCCGTGCCGACGGCATCCGCCTTCCCGTTGATGTCGAGGGTGGACGTGCCGGCGACTCCTTGGTTCAGGTTCACCGAGCCCGTGCCGAGGACGCTGTTTGCGCCGAGCTTCAGCGTGGAGCCGCCAGAGATCTGGCTGGTGCCGTGGCTGTTCGCGGCGTTGTCCAGCCTCATGGTGCCGCCGCCGTTGACATTGAATCCACCACCAGCCTGCAGCGCGCCAGTGATCACCAGATCGTCCGTCGCCGATCCGTCACCCACATTGAAATTGCGAGTCGTCGCGCCGCTGGCGAGATCGGCCGAAATCGTCGCCTGACCATTGAGACTGGCTCCACCGGCATTGTAAGTCACCGTGCCGCCGAGAGTAAGCACCCCGGTTCCACCTGTATTGACGATCGAGTGCGTCAATCCTGCCGTGGTAGCCGCCGCACCGCCCAAACTCAGCGTAAAGACCGTGTCTGAGAAGCCATTGAGATCGAACGTGGTGCCCGCAGCCGAAGCGTTGTTGCCGACGTTGAGGGCGGCTGTGTCCGTGAGCACATTGCTGGCTCCCAGTTGGACCGT
>JBJONJ010000405.1:0-3493 GCA_046051905.1 Verrucomicrobiota bacterium | reverse complement strand
CACACGCATCGCGAAATCGCGCTCGCGGCGATGCAGAAGGGCAAACATGTGCTTTTGGAGAAGCCGATGGCCATCACGCTCGACGATTGCAAAGCCATCGTCGCGGGCGCACGCGATCATGGCGTGCATCTCGCTGTCGGGCATGAGTTGCGCCTCTCTTCGCAATGGGGCCGCATCAAGGAGATCATCGCCGCGGGCACCATTGGCGATCCGCAATACGTGCTCGTCGAATTGCTGCGCAAACCTTACCGCCCGGGAGCGAGCGGCTGGCGCTACGATCAGAGCCGCGTCGGCTCGTGGGTGCTGGAGGAGCCGATTCACTTTTTCGACCTCGCTCGCTGGTATCTCGAAGGCAGCGGCGATCCCGTGGAGCTCTACGCCTACGGCAACTCCCGCGATCCGCAGCGCCCGACACTGTTCGACAACTTCAGCGCGATGTTCAAATACCCGAACGGCAGCTACGCCGTCGTGTCGCAAACGCTTGCCGCCTTCGAGCATCATCAGACGGTGAAGGTCAGCGGCACCAAAGGTGCATTGTGGGCTGGTTGGAGCGGCGCGCTTGATCGCACGCTCGAACCCACCGCCTTCCTCAAGGTCTTCGACGGCGAAAAACTCGAAGAACTGACACTCACCAAGCAAAGCGGTGAGGTATTCGAGCTCCGCGAAGAAATAGCGCAGTGCATTGACATGGTCCGCAGTGGCAAAAAGCCCATCGCGACTGGTTTGGATGGTCTTTGGAGTGCGGGGCTATGTCTCGTCGCCGAGGAATCCATCCGTCAGCAGAAGCCGCTGCCCGTGGGCGAGCTGCTGCAGTTTTAATCCATCACCCTCATGCTGCGGACGCGATGCCATTCACCAAAACCCGAGCAGCGCCTCAAAGCGCCCGCTGACGTATTGGGGAATGACATCGAAGGGCACCGGGATGCCATCCACGAGCACGAAATTCCGCGCATGAGCATCAAAGACGGCCAGGTGGTCGCTTGGGCGAAAGTAAGCGTTTTCATCGCCCAGTTTCCGAAAGCCGTTTTCGGCCATGAAAGCCGCGATTTGGGCAATCGAAGGCTTTTCACCCCGCAGGAAGATTTGCGAGGTCACAAAGCTCCAGCCTTTCTCCTGACGCACGAGGCCGAGGAAGCTCATGTCGTCTCCAAACAGCTCGTTGTGCAGCGCCAGCCGGTCCAGATACTCCAGCGGCGTCGCAGGCATCAAGCCAATGGCATCCGCGAGTCGTTTCGGCATCACACCCGGCTTCAGCGTGAATCTCATGCGCAGCCCAAATTGCCCCGGATAGGTGATCTTGATCACTCGCGGCTCACCCGGCGCATGTTGAATGAAGTGCTCTGCACCGCCACGTTCCGCCGTGGTCAGCCATTCACCACTTGGAAGGGCTCCTCGCGCTTCCGCCCAGGCATCGATCCCTCGAAGCTGCTCGATGATGCCGGGATCTCCTCCGCCGGCTTGTCCTTGAACGCCTCCACCTGCGCCCAAAAGACCTCGGAACTCACCGGCTGCTGCTTGCGGCGGATCGCTTCGAGTTTGGGGGCCAAAGGTGTCATGCATGGGACTCTTCCCTGACATTGATCAAAGTCAACCCGACCGCCAACCGCATTTCTTCAACACCAACCACCACCATGACCACCCCGACGCGCCGCTCATTCCTCGCCAGCACCTCCGGGCTGGCGTTCTCGGCTGCCACGCATGCGTTTGCCGCGAATGGCAGCAGTGACATCAAGATCGCCCTCATCGGCTGCGGTGGACGCGGCACGGGGGCTTGCAATCAGGCGCTCAACGCGGGTTCCACGATCAAGCTCGTCGCGGTGCTCGATCCGCTCGAAGGCAAGGCGCAGGCGGCGCTCGATATTCTGAAGCAGAAGCACGAGGGCCAGGTCGATGTGCCGCCGGATCAGGTCTTCACGCAGTTCGAGGACTGGCAGAAGGTTTATCAGCTCGCCGATGTCGTGCTCATCACCACGCCGCCGGGACCGAGGCCGTTTCTGTTCGAGCAAGCGGTGAAGGCCGGGAAGCATGTCTTCATGGAAAAACCCGTCGCGGTGGATGCCGTGGGCGTGCGCCGTGTGCTCGCTGCAGCCGAGGAGGCGAAAAAGAAGAGCCTCAATGTCTGCGTCGGCTTTCAGCGCCGCTATGCGCCGAGCTACATCGACGTCATCAATCGCATTCATCAGGGCGAGATCGGCGACCTCGTGTATGGCCGCGTGTATTGGAATGGCACCTCGCGCCCCGGTTTCCCGCGTGAACCCGGTGAGAGCGAGATGCACTACCAGATCCGGAATTGGTATTTCTTCACCTGGATGAGCGGTGACCACATCCTCGAACAGCACTGCCACAATCTCGACGTCGCCAACTGGGTCATGCAGGGCAAGATGCCCGTGCGTGCCATCGGTCAGGGCGGACGTCAGGTGCGGCGGGCGAAGGAAAACGGCACCATCTTTGACCATCACACCGTCGAGTTCGAATATGAAAACGGCATGCGCATCCTCAGCCAGTGCTGCCAGATCGGCGGCAAGTGCCAGAAGGATGTGAGCGAGCACTTCCATGGCGTCAAAGGCACGGCAGACCTCGCGAGCAACGGCCGCTTCCTCATCAACGGCCAGCCGCCCGGCGGCAAACGCACGCGCAACAAAGAAGACGCCTACCAGCTCGAGCACGACACCTTCTTTGAAAACATCCGCACCGGCAAAGTGCGCAACGATGCCGAATACGCCGCGCGCAGTACCATGATGGGCGTGATGGGCCGCATGGCCACCTACACCGGCCAGATCATCACCTGGGATCAGGCCTTCAACTCCACCGAGTCCCTCGTGCCCGACAACATCACCTGGAACACCGAACCGCCCGTCACACCGGATGCCGACGGCTGGTATCCCGTCGCGATGCCTGGCACGACGACACCGGTGTGAAGACAATCGCCGGAGGCCAAACTCCAGCTTGCACCTCCTTCATGCTCGCTAGCCTCCGCGGCCCGCATGTCCATCAAGCTCCGTCTCAACACCGCCACCGCCACCAAGGCCGTCCTCGCCAAAATCGGCAATCCTCTACGTGAGGAGCCGCTGCAGACCTCAAAGGAGGTGTTTGAAATCGCGGAGAAGGATCAGGAGGCGCTCACGGCCTTGTTTGTGAAGCCGTTCAAGAACCTCATTGGGCACCGCTTCACGCACCACGCCTCGCTCGATCAGCACGAGGTAAACACCTGCGCCAAAGCCATCTTCGCGGGCGAGGCGAATCTACTCGAGCGCGGCATCGAGATCGCTCGCCGCCTCTACGCCAAGTCCAACCACCCCAACATCAAAGCCGGTGATCTCTGCATCGCGCTGTTGAAGGAGATTCACATCGAGGGCGAGCTAGTGAACGGCCTCTGCATCCTCAAATCAGACAGCGTCACCCCTTTCCTCACCATCACCGCCCGCAATGGCGATCTGCGCCTCTCCACCGAGCAGGGCATCAATCCCGACAAGATCGACAAGGGCTGCCTCAT
>JBJONJ010000404.1:0-4741 GCA_046051905.1 Verrucomicrobiota bacterium | reverse complement strand
GGTCTCGGAACTGCTCCTCAATCCGCAGGTCATCAATGTGCCGCTCATCAACAAGTCTCTCGATTCGCCAGACAAGATGCTGGGTTTCCAATCGCTGATGAGCCGTGCCTCGTGGGGCATGGCGCTGACGATGCTGGGCAGCGCGGTGGCGAATTTTGCGCTCGCCTGGTATCTGCTGAACGGCAAGCTGCCCGGCAGCGAGGACTACACAAAGGCCATTGGTCGCTTGAACTGGGTGAGCTTCATCGTCATCGGCATCCCGCTGGTGGCCGCCACGATGGCGCTGCTGTTTTGGATGCTGCGCGGCATCTCGACGCTTACCGGTCTGGAGCGGGATGACTTCATGAATGGCGGGCAGACGGTGCGCCGGCAGGTCAGCAATCCGCCTTCAGAGATGAGGGATCAGAGATGAGGGATCAGGGATCCGAGATTTTTTGGGGTCGGTGTGAAGATTGATGCTGGGCGAGACGATACTCCGGCCCGCCATGATGAAATCTGCTCTTCTGCTCCCGTTCCTGCTCGCTGCGCCGCTTTCGGCTGCCGAGGTTTTTGAAGCCGCGCTGGGTCGCGAGACCGAACTGCCGAAAGGGAAGGAGGCCGATGGCATTCTCGGCGACTTCGTTCTGCGCAGCGACAAGGTGGAGGCCCTCATCTCGCAAAACTCGCCGAACCGTCGTGCGAACATGAGCACCTTCTATGGCGAGGACGGCGTCACGCCGGGTGCGATGTATGATCTCACCCTCCGCGGTGCCAACAACGACCAGCTCGTCATCTACAGCCCCTGCGGTCACGGTCACGTCAGTTACGTGAAGATCGCCCATGTGAAGGAAGAAGGCAGTGCTGCGGTCGAGTCCGTGACCACGGCGGCGAAGAATGGCGGCGTCTTCAAGCGTCACGAATACCGCGTCAAAGACGGCGTGCAGGGCATCTTCATCACCACCGTACTGCGGAACGAATCCGACAAGCCGCAGAAGACCTTCACGAAGGATGATTTCACCCGTTTTGATGCCACCGGCATGACTGCGGATGGCATCCGTTGGGCCGATGCGATCAATCCAGCGCACAAGTGCGGTTATGCTTTCGCGACGCTGAGCCTTACCGGCATCGAAAAGCTCGCCGACACCATCGAACTGCAACCCAAGCAGGAGGTCGTTATCTCGCGCTTCTTTGCCGTCGGCACCTCGCCAGCCCAGGCGGTGGGTGAAGTGCGAGCGGCGAAGGCTGACAAGGTCACTGTCGTGAGCGGCCAAGTCACCGGCGAAGATGGCAAAGGCATCGCCACGGCCTCGATTCTCGTTCCGGAAGGCAAGAACACGGTCCCGGGCTATCCGGATGCTGATGGCAAATTCAGCCTCAAACTGCTCGCAAGCATCAGCGATCTCACCGTCACCGATTTGGGCCGTCCCGATGCCAAAATCAGCGCCACGGCTCCGAGGGCGATCATGAAAGCCGCTGCCGGCATCCGCTTCGCCATCAGCGATGAAGCTGGCAAGCCACTGCCATGCAAAGCACACTTTGCGCCGCTCGATGAAAAGGCACCGAAACTTGATCTCGGGCCGAAGTGGCGTGCTCATGGCTGCGTGGACCAGTATCACAGCGAGAACGGCCACTTCACGCAGCAGCTCCCGCCCGGGAAGTACCACGTCGTTGTCGTCCGCGGCCCGGAATACAGCCACATCGCCAAGGACATCACGGTGGAGCCCGGCAAGCTCGTCGAGCTCAAAGGCACGCTGAAGCGCCTTGTGGACTCGAAAGGCTGGATCAGCGCCGACTTCCATAACCACAGCACGCCGAGCGGTGACAACGTCTGTGATACCGACGGCCGTTTGATCAACATCGCCGTGGAGCATCTGGAATTCGCTCCCACCACCGAGCACAACCGCCTTTACGACTGGGAGCCCACGATCAAGGCGCTGGGCCTCGAAAACCACATCAAGACCGTCAAAGGCATGGAGCTCACCGGCAGCCGCCAGCACTTCAATGCCTTCCCCTTCGAGCCTGATCCGCTCAAGCAGGATGGTGGTGCTCCCGTTTGGAATGACGACCCTCGCATCACCGCGCTCACGCTGCGTCGCTGGCAGGGCGAGCGTGCCGACCGCTGGATTCAGTTCAACCATCCTGATCTCGCGAACATGTTTGTGGATCGGGATAGCGATGGTGTGCGTGACGGTGGCTTTGTCGGCGTCAGTGACATGATCGACGGCTCGGAAAGTGAGAACGGCCCCGGCACCAACATCCTCGCCGAGGCACCGTTCAATGTGTCCCGTGCTGCAGGATCGCTCGCCGCCAAAGTCAGCCAGAATCGCGAATTCATCTGGCGTCAGCTTTTGAACCAGGGCCTGCGTGTCACGGCCGTCGGCGTGGCCGATGCGCACAGCGTGTATGGCAATGGCGTCGGCTGCTGGCGCTGCTACCTGCCTTCAAGCACCGATGAACCGGCGAAGATCGATTGGGCGGAGCTTTCGCCTCACGCCAAGGCCGGTCACATCGTGCTGAGCACCGGTCCCTTCCTCGAAGTGATCACGCAGAATGGCAAAATCGCCGGCGATGATGATCGCTGCACCGGTGGCATCGATTTGAATGTGCGTGTGCAATGCACCGACTGGATGGACATCGACCGCGTGCAGGTCCTCGTGAACTCCCGCCCCGATCCGAAGCTCAATTTCACCCGCCAGAGCCATCCGCAGATGTTCAAGGATGGCGTCGTGAAGTTCGCCGAGAAGATCTATGTGCCGTTGCAGCACGATGCGCATCTCATGGTGGTCGTGCTCGACGAGGATGGTGATCAAAAGATCGGTTACGGCACGAGCGACTACGCCAAGATGCGCCCCTGCGCCTACAACAACCCCATCTACGTCGATGCCGATGGCGGCGGCTTCACGCCGAACGGCGACACCCTCGGCTTTGACCTTCCGGTGGGCGGCATGAATGCCGACAAAGCGCGTGCGCAGCTCGAGCGGGCAGGCGTGGCAAAGTAACTTCTTTGAACCTCAGAACTCAGGCATATGAAAAGCATCCTCCTCACGCTTCTCCTCGCGGTTGCCATCAAGGCGCAAACAGCTCCTCCGGTGAAGCCACCCAAGCCCCAAATCGCTCCCACACTCGCCAATGTGCCCTACGGCACGCACGAGCGGCAGGTGCTCGATTTTTACAAAGCCGACTCATCGAAGCCCGCGCCGCTGCTGTTCTTCATTCATGGAGGCGGCTGGGTGAATGGCGACAAGGCCAATCCCTCCGAGTTGCGCGACTGCCTGGCCGCTGGCATTTCCGTCGTATCGATCAATTACCGCTACTCCACCCAGGCGCACCAGGCCGGGGTGATGCCGCCTGTGAAGTGGCCGCTGGAGGATGCCGCGCGTGCCTTGCAGTTCGTGCGCAGCAAGGCGGGGGAGTGGAACATCGACAAGCAGCGCATCGGTGCCAGCGGTGGCAGCGCCGGGGCCTGCAGCAGCCTGTATCTGGCCTTTCACGACGACATGGCCGATCCCAGCAGTGCCGATCCGGTGGCCCGTGAGTCCACCCGCCTCTGGTGCGCCGCGGTGAATGGGGCGCAGACCTCGCTCGATCCGAAACAGCTCAAAGAATGGACCCCGAACAGCCGCTATGGCGGCCATGCCTTCGGATTTATGGACCCGAATGACAAAAAGACCCGCGACACGCGCTTTGCGGAGTTCCTAGAGGAGCGGGAGTCGGTGCTGAAATGGATCAAAATGTATTCCCCTTACGAACTCGTGAGCAAAGACGACCCTCCGGTGTATCTGCGCTATGGTGACACGCCAGCCCTTGGCCAGCCGCAAAAAGACCCGACTCATACCGTCAACTACGGCGTGAAGCTCCAGGAACACTGCCGCTCCCTTGGGGTCGAATGTGAACTGAACTACCCCTCTGCCCCCAGCGTGAAGCATCCATCCATTGCGGCCTTTTTGATCACGATGCTGAAGAAGTAGGTTGTTTGATCGACGAAGCGCGACACCCCCCCAAAAAATTTGGCGTGGTAGGTCATACCACGCCAAATGCTCGGGAGAGGTCTTTTTGCTTACGCGGCGGCACCAGCGAGGTTGGGGGCAAGGCCTCCTTCATCGTCGTTCTCAACCTGGGCGGGACGAGGTCCCTGGGCTTTTGGGAGCGGGGGCGGGGGCGGGGGCTTGCTGCGGGTCTCCGGCGGATTCTGCATGTAACCCAGTTTGACGATGTCCTTCACCTGGTCGCCATCGAGCGTTTCGTATTCGAGCAGGGCCTGGGCGATGAGCTCGACCTTGTCGCGATGCTCGATGATGAGCTTCTTGGCGCGGTCGTAGCCTTCATCGACGAGGCGGCGGACCTCGCGGTCGATCTCCTGGGCGGTGGCCTCGCTGTAATCACGGGAGCGGTTGATGTCACGGCCGAGGAAGACCTGGTCCTCATTGCCGCCGTAACCCACCATGCCGAGTTTTTCGCTCATGCCCCATTCGCAGACCATGCGGCGGGCGAGGCCGGTCATCTGCTTGATGTCGCCGGAGGCGCCGGTGGAGAGATCGTTGGTGAAAAGTTCCTCCGCGATGCGGCCGGCGGCGGTCATCGCAATGCGGTCGAGCGCTTCTTTGAGGTGGAAGGAATGCTGATCGCCCTCCGGGAGAGACATCGTGACGCCCAGCGCATGGCCGCGGGGGATGATGGTGACCTTGTGGAGTGGATCGGTGTGCTCCAGCAGCACGCTGATGATGGCGTGACCGGCCTCATGCCAGGCGGTGGACTGCTTTTC
>JBJONJ010000403.1:0-9916 GCA_046051905.1 Verrucomicrobiota bacterium | reverse complement strand
AACCGACGGATTTCGGCTTCCAGCGCTACTTTGGCCATCTCTCCGGCGCGACGAATTATTACCTCGGCGACAAGACCTTCCGGCTGAATGGGGAGAAGTTCGAAGTGCCCGCGAAGGGCTTTTACACCACCGTGGCGAATGTCGATCACGCCTTGAAATTCGTCGCCGAGGCCCGCGAGGCGAAGAAACCGTGGTTTCACTACATCGCCTTCAATGCGCCCCATGCGCCGCTTCAACCCCTGGAGGCGGACTATCGGAAGTACCTCGGCCGCTACGAGATCGGCTGGGATGCGGTGCGAGCCGCCCGAGTGGCCAAACAGAAGCAAATCGGCCTGCTGCCCGCCGATTTGAAGGAAAGCCCGCGACCGGAGCATGTGCGAGGCTGGGCGCAGCTCACGCCGGAACGCCGGGCCTGGGAGGCGAAGCGCATGGCCGCGTATGCAGGCCTGATCGACCGCGTTGATCAAGAAATGGGCCGCCTCATCGCGGATCTCGAAAAGAACGGCGAGCTCGCCAACACGGTGATTCTTTTCGTCTCCGACAACGGTGCCTGTCCTTACGATCGCGGCCGTCCGGAGCCGGATGCGCTGCCTTTTGATCCCAAGACGTCGTGGAGCGACAGCACTGGCTGGGCCTGGGCGCGGAACTCTCCCTTTCGCTACTACAAGCAGAACCAGTTCGAGGGCGGCATCTCCACGCCGGCCGTGCTGCACTGGCCGGCGGGGCTCAAACAGAAGCCCGGCAGCGTCATCGCCGCTCCCGCGCATCTGGTGGATGTGCTCCCGACCTTGGCCGAGTTGGCCGGGGCGAAGGTGCCGGAGCATTTCCCTGGTCGCGAGCCCTCGCCGCTGGCGGGAACATCGCTCGCCCCCATCCTCGCGGGCGGGGAACTGAAGGCCCGTCCGCCAATTCACCTGCTGTTTGCCGCCGACCGCGGTTTGCGAGAGGGCGAGTGGAAGCTGGTGAGCTTTCAAAGCCAGCCGTGGGAGCTTTATCACATGCCCGATGATCGCACCGAGCTGCGCAACGTGGCCGCGGAGCATCCCGACATCGTCCAGCGCATGGTGAAGCAGTGGCACGACATGGCCGAAAACGTCCTGCACGCCACGCCCAAGGAACGCGCCCCGGTGGCGGCCGAGACCACGGGAAACAAGCATCGCGAGTGGACCGACTTCGACCAGCCGCTCACTGCGGGCAAGGTGCGCAAAGGCCGCAAGAACACCACCGAGCTGCCACGTGCCCGCAAAGGCACGAAGCTGGCTGTGGAAAGCTCTCAACTCGTCCTCCAATGCTCGGGCGAGGACCCCGGCCTGGCGTTTGAGCACCTCAAAATCAGCGAGGCAGGCCCTTACGACCTCGAATTCAGGCTCCAAAGCCATGCAAAAGGCTCCGGCGAGGTTTTCTGGACCACTGATCCCCAAACCATCCTGCCGAAAGGGAAAAACCAGCCCTTCGAGGTGGTCCACGACGGCCAGTGGCACGACCTGAAAATCACCCTCGACGAAGGGAAAACCCTGCACGGCCTGCGCCTCGATCCCTGCGGCGGCCCCGGCGAGGTGCGGGTGGACGGGCTGGTGCTGAAAACGGCTGATGGCAGGGTCTTGGCGAGCTGGCCTTGAGCACGGAAAAGGCCTTCCACGAAGCACTGATTGACAAAACAGGCGTTCCCGGTAGTCTCCCGCCCCTTTTTCCGGGGACATGGCCTGTGCGGCGTGACCTCGGATGATCGACCTCCCCGTCGGCGAACCTTTTAACCACCCCAGAATACCATGCCCAAGACCTTCAGGACCTACCAACCCTCCAAGCGCACCCGGAAACAGCAGTTCGGTTTCCGCGCCCGCATGAAGACCGCCAATGGCCGTGACATCCTGCGCCGCCGCCGCGCCGCTGGTCGCAAGCGCCTCCTGCCGAAGGGCGTGGAAGTGCACTTCAAGCGTCACGTCCAGCAGCACACCTGATTTTTCGCCCGCCGGGCATGCGCCTCCCCTCCCATCTGCGGTTGAAGCACGCGAGCGACTTTGCTCGCGTTCGGGAAAAAGGTTCAAGTTACGCGGGCAAGTATCTCGTTCTGGGCGTCCTCAGGGATGAAAACGTGGCCGAATTCGGCTACGGCCTGATCACGGGCAGAAAAGTGGGTATTGCTGTGAAGCGTAATCGCGTCCGCCGGCTCCTGCGGGAGATCATTCGGGCGCACCGGGCGGAAATCGCCCCCGGATGGCAGTTTGTCGTCATCGGCCGCTGGCGTGCACCGGAGGCTACTTTGCAGGATTTGGAGCGTGACTGGCTGAAACTGGCCAAACGACTCGGCATCCTACTCCCGCCTCCCGAGGCTGCCACCGCCCCCGTTGTGTCATGAAAGCGGTGATCCGAGTCCTCATCCGCTTTTACCAAAAGTTCATCTCCCCGGTGATTCATGCTTTTGGAGGTCCCGGCTCCGGCTGCCGCTACACGCCGACCTGCTCCGCTTACTTTTTGGAGGCCGTCGAGACCCACGGCGTGCGCCGCGGCTCTTGGATGGGCCTCTGCCGCATCGCCCGCTGCCAGCCTTGGGGCGGTCACGGCCATGATCCGGTGCCGCCGAAGCCGGGGGCCTGAAATCCAAATGATTCCTCACTTTTCCGTCGCCACCGGCGCATTCACGGCCATTCATCCGGCCCGCTAATTCCCGAAACTCTCACTCTCCCCTCTTCACACGTTCATGGATCGCAAAGGCTGGATCGTCATCATCACCTGCATTCTCCTCATGGGGGTGAACTTCTACTACATGCAGGAGAACCAGAAGCTGGTCGAGGCCCAGCGGATCGCCGAGCAGGCCAAGAAGAAGAAGGCCGAGGCTCCCAAAGACGCGCCCGCGGCACCCGCCGCCGATGCCGCCAAACCAGCCGCGCAGGTCGTTACCGCCCCTTCCACGCCCGAGCAGAAGCACTCGCTCACCTCCGGCACGGTAACGTATGAATTCAGCACGAAAGGCGGCGGCATCACCCGAGCCGTTTTGGCCGGAAACGACCATGTGACGCTCAACGAGCATGCGCTGGAGCCCATCGGTGCGCTGCGCCGCGAGCCAGCCGGTGTGGACACGATCACCTATCAGATGCTGGAGCAAAGTGACCGCTCCGTGAGCTTTGAAGGCACCTCCGCCGAGGGCATCCGGGTGAAAAAGACCTACACGCTGACCGACGGTGCCTCCAGCGACGAGCATTTGCTCAACCTCACCGTCACGCTGACCAACACGGGAGCCGCGCAGCATCGCTCCGAGGAGTATTATCTCTTCACCGGGGTCTCCACGGCGCTGAATCACGGGGACGAGCGCTACCAGAGCTTCTTCTGGAATGACAACGGCAACGCCAGCTTCCACATCTCCAGCTACTACGGCAAGGGCTGGTTCAGCGAGGCGGCCACCGAGTTCCGCCAATCGTTTGCCAATCTGCGTTACGCAGGTGTTTCGAGCCGCTTCTATTCCCATATCCTCACCCGCACAACGGATGAGAAAGGCGCTCCGGCGAAATTCTGGTCCTCCCGCCGCCGCCTGAGCAAGCCGCTCGCCGGCCATCCAGAGAACGCGGCCATCGAAGACTATGCCTACGAGGGTGCCATGGGCCTCCCGGGGGTCGATCTGGCCCCCGGTGCCAGCAAGACGGAGACGTATCAGATTTATCTCGGCCCGAAGGAGTATCACCGCCTGAGCAAGATCGACGAAGAGACGGATCGCCAGCGCCGCTACGCGATGTTTTACGGCTGGTTCAAGCCGGTGAGCATCTTCCTCGTCAGCGTGATGCGCTGGATGCATGGCGTCACGGGGAACTGGGGTGTGGCAGTCATTCTCCTCACCATTTTCGTTCGTCTTTGCATCTGGCCCATCCACGCCAAGTCGATGCGCACCATGAAGCGCATGGGCCTGCTGGCACCCATGATGAAGGAGTTGCAGGAGAAGTATAAGGACAACCCTCAGGAGCAGCAGATGGAGGTGATGAAGCTGTATCGCGACTACGGCGTGAACCCGCTCGGCGGCTGCCTGCCGCTGCTGCTGCAGTTCCCCATCTTCATCGGCCTTTACAGCATGCTCGAATACGCCGCCGAGCTCCGCGGCCACGGCCTCTGGTGGGTGAAGGACCTCTCCGCGCCCGACACCGTCGCCCAACTGGCCGGCTTCAACATCAACCCGCTACCGATCATCATGGGCATCACCATGGTGGCGCAGATGAAGCTCACGCCGCAGCCCGCCACCGTGGACAAGATGCAGCAGCGCATCTTCATGTTCATGCCGCTGATCTTCCTGTGGATCAGCTACGACTTCGCCTCCGCTCTCGCCCTTTACTGGTCCACGCAGAACCTCTTCAGCATCGCCCAGACGTGGATCATGAAGCTCTACGTGCCCGAGCCGAAGCTCGAAAAGGTGAAGCGCGAGCCCAAACCGGCCCCGCAAAGCCCCTTCTTCAACCCGATGGGCCATCCAAAGGACAAGAAGAAGCCCGGTAACAAGCCGCCGAAACTCGGCGGCTAGCCTTGAATGACGAAATCCAAATGACGAATGCCGAATGGGCCTCACAAGGCGTCATTCGGCATTTGTGCTTCGTCATTCATTCGTCATTCTGGTTTCGTCATTCGTCATTTTGAAGCTCCGCCGAGCATTGGGCTCCGTCACCTCACTTCACGCTCTCTTTCTCCCATGAACGCTTCCGCCCTCGAACACGCCCAGCACATCCTCGACGCCATGCTCGGTTACCTGGGTTTCGCCGCCCAGATCGAGCAGGATGACGGCCCGGATGGCCCCACGCTCCAGGTTTTGACCAAGGACAGCGACGCCCTCATCGGCCGCCGCGGCGAGGTGCTGGAGGACATCCAATACCTCGTGAACCGCATCCTCTTCCGCCACATGCCGGAGGCACCGCGCATCCGCGTGGATGTCGAGTTTTACCGCTCCATGCGCGAGGACAAGATGATCGCCCGGGCCAAAGAGCTCGCCGAGAAAGTGCGTGCCACCGGCCAGTCCGCCGACCTGCCGCCGATGAACAGCTACTACCGCCGGCTGATTCACAACGTCTTCGTGAACGACCCTGAGGTGGCCAGCACGAGTGCCGGAGGCGATGCCCGTTTCAAACGCATCATCCTCCAGCGCCGCCAAAAATAATCCCTTCACGTTGATTCCGTTCTTTACGAGCGAAGGGCTTTTTGATTATTTTGCGGGTCCGTCCCGACATTTTCATACCATACAATCCCATGAAATTGAGCCGCTCACTGCTCTCCTTGGCGCTCGCCGCCTCCATCTCCGGCACGCTCCGTGCTGACATCGTCACCCTCAAAGACGGCAAAAAGCTTGAGGGCACCATCTTGGAGCAGAAGCCGGAAGGCGTGCTCATGAAGTATAAGGTAACCGCCAAGATCATGGATGAGAAGTTCATCCCGATGGCTGACATTGCCCCCGGCGGCATCTTGAAGGAAAAACCCGAGGAGGTCGAGATCAAGGAGCTGCGTAAGTTGTTGCCAACGGCCGATCTGATGACGGCTGAAAAGTATGAGCAGCTCATCCAGGACCGTCTTCGTCCCTTTACGAACCGCTACCCAGGCACCCCGCAGGCTGACGAGATCAAAAAAGTGATCGATGACCTTCAATCCGAGAAGGACAAGGTTGTCGCCGGCGGCTTGAAACTCGAAGGCCGGTGGCTCACGCCTCAAGAGGCCCGCGCGGAGAAATACAATGTGGATGCCTACCTGGTCCGTCAGGCCATGAACGACAAGGCTGCCGCGGGTGATCTGAGCGGAGCGCTGCGAGACTTTGATCTTCTGGCCGATAAAAAGAAGTTTCACCT
Source organism: Verrucomicrobiota bacterium (assembly GCA_046051905.1). Lineage (GTDB taxonomy): Bacteria > Verrucomicrobiota > Verrucomicrobiia > Verrucomicrobiales > Verrucomicrobiaceae > Prosthecobacter. The sequence goes on along the minus strand of JBJONJ010000403.1, from coordinate 4,109 downwards.
CGCCTCCATTTATTACCCCAAGGCTTTGGAAGAGGCTGTGGCCATCCTGACGACCTATGATGCCAAGCTCTCTCAAATGATCAAAGATCAGCCCGTGTTGCAAAAACAACGCGACGAGAGCATGAAGCGCCTGGTGGAGCCTGACCTCAGTCGCGCCAAGGCCGCCATCGAAAAGGAAGTGTCGGATGCGAATACTCGTAGAGATCTGGAGCGCAAAGATTCCAAGTGGGTCACCCCTTACAAATACGACCTCGCCCTGCTTCAAGACCTCCAGAAAAACGTTTTCGCGGAAAAGACCAAGCTCCAGAAGATCAACATCTCCCAGCTCTCAAAAATCACCGAGCACATTCATCAGGCGACCATTCACTTTTATGGCGACAAGATCGTCGAAGGCGAACTCGCCTTGGCCGAGGCCATCAAAGAGATCCAAGGAAACACGGAGTACGCCCCGATCATCGACATGTATCGGAAAGGCTTCCAACAGAAGCGCTATGAATACGCGGCGAAGCAGCAGGCCGCCGCCACCAATGCCATCGTCGGCGCACCAGCAAACGGTCAGCAACCTGCCGCTGCAGGGGTTGATTCTGCGGTGGCACGGGCACTCGCCATGGCCGGTGGCCAGGCACAGCCGGGAGCAGTGGCTCCTCAACCGGCAGTTCCGGGAGTGGCACAGCCTCAACAGATGCCTCCTGCCACGGCCCAACCCCCGCCAGGGACTGCGGTAGTGCAGCCGGGTGTCCCCGTTGCTCCCGCCCAAGGCGCTCCTGCGGTCCAGCGTCCGGCAGTCGCACCCGCTGTCGCGCCTGGCGCAGTGGCACCTGCTGCCCCAGCCCCCGCTCCAGTGGCAGCAGCCCCGGCCCCGGCTGAGGAGGAAGGCACCATCAGCATGGATACCATCTTGATGGTAGCTGGCGGAGCCGTGGTGTTGGTCCTCCTGCTGGTGGTCCTTATGGGCAAAAAGAAACAGTAAACTCCATTTCCCGCGGTTTCTTCATCAGGGCTGACGCACTTGCGTCAGCCCTTTTGTTTTTGGAAGGCACTTTACGAACAATCCTCTCGCGTCGCCACAGGCTCCGTGAGAGCCAAATTGACCCCAAAATTAGCTAGTCCGGGCAACTTCTGCCCTTCCAACTGCCCTTTTTGCCGTTCAAATCAAGGTTTGACACCCCTTGTGGCCTCGACACCATCGCCGCCCCTTCGCCGGGCAGCTCTCCGAGCTACCTGACGGACCGTGACCTAAACTACCCCATCACGTTTTGATTGCCACCGCCCCCCTCTGCGTCGCGTTTGTGTGTGCCACCACGATCGTCGGAAAGCTCCAGCAGCCATCCCAGACACCGCCAGCCACTCTCAATCCGATCCGCACAGCCGGACAGGTCATCCCGAGCGTCAAAACCACCGCCTACACCCATACCGAGGCGGATCATCTTCCATACGGAGCCCGCACAGCTGTGGGCACGCAGCTAAAGTCAGGCACCATCCGCAGCGCGGCGGCGGACTGGTCGATCTACCCCCTTGGCACCGTCTTCCAAATCCAGGGAGACCCCAGCGTCTATGTGGTGGACGACTACGGCCGAGCCCTCGTTGGCACCCGCACGATTGACATTTACCAGCCCACCACCGGTTTGATGAACCTCTGGGGCACGCGGAAAGTAAACATCCGGGTCATCCGCTGGGGTTCCCCGGCGAAGAGCCTCGCGGTTCTCAAGCCAAGGGCATATAAAGCCCAGCACGTCCGCGAGATGATCTCCCGCATTCAGTCCCAGGTGCGGCCGAGCTAAGGCCGTTCGTAGAGCTCGGTGATATCCACTTTCGCCAGCTCGATGAGGTAGGAGCCAATTTTGGCGCCGAGAGCTTCGAGGTAGCGCTTGCCCTTCTCGGCTGTGGAGTGCCGCGGGTCGCCGCTGCCGGTGTCATTGGTGGCCTTCAGCCAGTCCCGCTGCGCCCAGGCCCACTTTTCGTTGATCGCTTTGAGCTTCCAGCGGTTGTCCGTGCCGGGCCCCCATTCGCTTTGGGGCAGGACAAGATTCGGATGCAGGTGCAGGATGAGACTCGTCTCCCGCTCGTCCGCGTGATCGCCGAGGATGTCGAAAATGTCATCGCCCTTCACGGCATTGAACCAGCTCACGGTGCTCAGGAACATCCTCGGGTGCTTTGCCTGCAACTCCCGCAGCATCTGGCGGAAGTCATTGCCGCCGTGGCCGTTCATGATGACAAACTTCTTCACGCCCACGCCTTCAAGGCTGGAGATGACATCCTCCAGCACCATGAGCTGCGTGCTCGGGTTCATGTTGATGCAAAACGGGATCTCGAGCTGGCCTGTCTGCACGCCAAACGGGATGTTCGGCAGGATGGCCACCTTGGCCCCGGCCTCCCAGGCCACGCGGCCGGCCTCGGCGGCGATGGCCTCATTCTGCAGCGAATCGGTGGCGTAGGGCAGATGATAGTTGTGGGCCTCCGTGGCACCCATCGGCAGCACGGCCACCTCGTAAGGCGTGTCTTTGACGTGCTTCCAGTTCGTTTCGGCGATGATCCAGGGGCGGGGGGACATGGGATTGGCGGTTGGCTGTCTTACTTCTTCTCGTCCTTCAGCTTGCCCTTGTCCTCGAGGGTGTGTTTGAACTTCTCCGCCTTCGGCGTGACGACGCCGCGGACGTAGCCTTGGTTCGGATTCCGCTCCTGGTAGTTCTGGTGGTATTCCTCCGCCGGGTAAAACTTTGTCAGCGGGACGATCTCCGTGGCGATGGGATCTTTGAACTTCGGCTGGAAGGCCACCTTGGAGGCCTCGGCGATCTGCTTCTGCCCCGGGCTGGTGTAGAGAATGATGGAGCGGTATTGCGTGCCGTAGTCGTTGCCTTGGTAAGGCGTGCCTTTGGGCACGAATTTGCCATACGAGGTCACGTGATCCTCCTTGGTCACGCTGGTGGGATCGTGGGCGTCCCAGAACAGCTCGACGATGTCCTTGAAGGTCGTGACGGCCGGGTCGTATTCGATTTCAATGACTTCCGCGTGCCCCGTCTTGCCGGTGCAAATGTCCTCATAGGTCGGATTGATCGTTTTGCCGCCCGCGTAGCCGCTGACGACCTTCTTCACCCCCTTTAGCATCAGGTATTGGGCCTCGACGCACCAGAAGCAGCCGCCGCCGATGTAGGCTTTCTCGGTTTTGGCGGCAGGCGTGTCAGCGGAGGAGGCAGGTAAGCTCATGGCGGCAAAGAGGACGGCGGTGAGGAGGTTGGTGAAGAATTTCATGGCGATGAAAAGGCTAATGACATCATGCGTGACATGAGATGGCAAACTTTCGCCGGAATTCCCGGCCTGGAGTCATTTTTTCATCGGGGCCGTCTTCCAGATGGTCCACAGCTCCGGCGGCGCGGCACTGCGATTCACCGGACGGAGGTGCTGCACCTCAAAACGCCGTGAATCGAGCTCAGCCGCCCATTTCGCGATCTCCCGGCTCTCCTCCGCCCCGCCCTCATGGCCTGGATAAACGGCCAGCGTGAGGATGCCGCCGGGTTTCAACAAGTCGATAGCCTGTGCCAACGCCACCAGCGTGGTCTCCGTGCGCGTGATGCAGCTTTTGTCGGAACCGGGCAGGTAACCGAGGTTGAACATGATGGCCGCGATTCGCCCGTGAATCTCCAGCGGCAGCGTTTCGCGCAGCGTTTCATGCCCGGCGAGATGCAGCGTGCTCACCTCCGCCGGCACCCGCTTCCGCGTTTCCTCCAGCGCCGCCGGCTGCACATCAAAGGCATGCACGTGACCGCCCGGCGAAACACACTCGCTCAGGAAAAGCGTGTCGTGCCCATTTCCCATGGTGGCATCCACGACCACATCGCCCGGCCGCAGGCGATCCGCGAGCATGAGCTGCGCCCAACGCACCGAAGACGGCAGCCCGCCTGTGGGGCTGGCAAGACGAGGTGAAGACGGTTCGGATTCCATGGAAGCCGATGTCTGCGCCATCCCCGTGCGCGGGGCAAATCCGGATTCATCAATCCCTCCGCCTGCGAAGGACGAGAAACCGTTGTTCCAACTCGGACTGCTGCCATACCATCCAGCCCTTCCATGCGCCTCCTTGCCGTCCGACTCCAAAACCTCAACTCGCTCAGCGG
>JBJONJ010000402.1:0-8736 GCA_046051905.1 Verrucomicrobiota bacterium | reverse complement strand
ACCTCACCTACATCGACCTCTTCACGCCAACGAAGGAGATCGAGGCCAAGGGCGGCGAGGCCTTCACCACCGGCGGATTCGTTCCCACGGACAAAGGTTATGAAAAGATCGCCGAATTGCTCGCCACCGGTCTCTACGGCCACGCCAGCCGCGAATCGAAGGCCGATCCAAAGCTCGTGCACGAGGCGGTGATGCAGAAGGACTGGTTCTGGAACAACGACTACAACATCCTCAACGGCGTGCACACGCACGGCCAGCGCTACAACCCCTACGGCCCGCAGAATTACCCCGATGAAGTGAAAAAGACGCGCGAGATGGCCGCGCTGCGCGATGACCTCATCCGCAATGTCGCCGCCGGCAAGACCACCGATTTGAAGGTCGATGACAGCAAGACGCACCAGCTCCCCGAGGTGCCGACGAACTATGTGCCGAGCGTGAAGAACGGCAGCACGAAGTATCTCTACGGCGAGGAGGCCGAGAAGAGCATGACGGTGCCGGAAGGTTACAAAGTGGAGCTGTTCGCCAGCGAAAAGGAGTTCCCGAACCTCGCGAAGCCGATGCAGATGTCCTTTGATAACAAAGGCCGCCTGTGGGTCGCCACCATGCCGAAGTATCCGCACTATCGCCCCGGCGATGCCATGCCGAATGACATGCTGCTCATTTATGAAGACACGGATGGCGATGGCAAAGCGGACAAGGAAATCGTCTTCGCCGACAAGCTGCACCTGCCCATCGGCTTCGAGTTCGCTCCTGAGGGCGTGTATGTGACACAGGAGCCGAATCTCGTGCTCATCCGCGATACGAACGGCGACGACAAGGCCGACAGCACGGAGATCGTGCTCGGTGGCTTTGACACGCACGACACACACCACGCCATCAGCGCCTTCACGGCTGATCCGAGCGGTGCCTTCATGCTTTGCGAAGGCGTGTTCCTTCACTCGAATGTCGAAACGCCCTACGGCCCCGTGCGCTGCGTCGATGGCGGCTTCTTCCGCTACAGCCCGCAGCGCGGCCAGCTCGAGCGCACCATCCAGATGGGCATCCCGAATCCCTGGGGCTATGTCTTCGATCAATGGGGCCAGGATTTCCTCCTCCACACCTCCGGCACCACGATGAACTACGCGCTGCCCGTGCAGGTGAAGCCCGCCTTCGGCAGCAAGACGCCCTCCACGCCCGATCTTGTCCCGAAAGGCCACAACGTGCGCCCCACCAGCGGCCTCGAAGTCGTCAGCAGCCGCCATTTCCCTGACAATGTGCAGGGCGACCTCATCTACTGCAACGCCATCGGCTTCCTCGGCATCAAGCAGGTGAAAATCGAGGACAACGATGCCGGCACCGGTTGGAAAACCACGCACCAGCCCGACCTCCTCCAGAGCAGCGATGGCAACTTCCGCCCCGTCGATCTCGAATTCGCACCCGATGGCAGCCTCTACGTCATCGACTGGCACAACGTGCTCATCGGCCACATGCAGCACAACGCCCGCGATCCCCTCCGCGATCATGTGCATGGCCGCATCTATCGCATCACCTATCCGAGCCGCCCGCTCGTCAAAGCCGCGCCCGTCGCCGGAGCACCGGTGGAAGCTCTTTTGGAAAACCTCAAGGCCCCCGAGATGCGCCAGCGCTACCGCACGCGTCGTGAGCTGCGTGGCCTCGGTGCTGAGAAAGTGCTGCCCGCCGTCAAAGCCTGGGCTGCCAAGCAGACCGACACGCATGCGAAGCTCGAAGCCCTCTGGACTACTTGGGGCTTGAATGCCGCCGATGAAGGCCTGCTGCGTGAAATGCTTGCCGCGAAGGACTTCCACGCCCGCGCCGCCGCTGTCCGCGTGCTGCGTTACAACACGCACCGCATCGCCGATCACGTCGCCTTGCTCGAAAAGGCCGCGCAGGACGAAAACGGCCGCGTGCGCCTCGAAGCCATCATCGCCGCCTCCTGGCTGCCGAACGTGCCCGCCGCAAAAAACATCGTCGCTTTGGCCGCGAAGCTCCCGCTCGATGAATGGACCCAAAACGCCGCCAAAACCGCCGCCGACCGCCTCGCTGGCATCGTCGAGGTCGCCAAGCCCGAGTACAAGGTCGTCCCGCCGCCCGCGCACTTGAGCGCCGTCGCCAAAGGCCAGTTCACCGCCGGACAGGAGGTCTATTTCCGCGAAGGCCACTGCGTCACCTGCCATCAGCCGAACGGCGCCGGCCTCGATCCCGCCTTCCCTAGCATCGTGAAGAGCCCCTGGGTCACCGACGACAAGGAGCGCCTCATCAAGATCGTCATGTATGGTCTCATGGGCCCCATCAAAGTCGGCGGCAAAGAATACAACGGCCAGGTCCCCATGACCCCGTTCGCCGGCATGCTCAAGGATGAGGAAATCGCCAACGTCCTCACCTTCGTCCGCAACAACTTCGGCAACAAAGCTGACCCCGTCACCCCCGCCGAAGTCAAAGCCATCCGCGACGCCAACAAAGGCCGCATGATGCTCTTCACGACGGACGAGATCCTCAAGGCGCATCCGATGAAGTGATGGCGCCCCCGGATTGCGTCTCGCTCGATTCGCTCGTTCGGCTGATCGGACACGGTTCCTGCTTCAGGTTGGGGTCCCGTGTCCGATTTTTCTGCGCCACCGCCATAGCAAGGGGGGATTTTTCTCCCTCAATCAAGACAATGATCCAAGGCCGGTTTGGGCTCAAATCGGCCGCCCTTGCCAGACGGCTTTTTGGTAGCGGAAGGCTGGCTTGATCGAGATATCCCTGAAGGGCTCCTGATAAAGGACGCTGGCCGAGGAGCTCATCGGGGGCACGAGCCACATCCATTTGCCATACGGTTCACGCCCGGCTTTCTGCTCATTACGGCAGAATTCGAGAAACTCATGCCCCACGGCGTGATGGTCCGAAATCTTGACGCCGTCCTTATCGAAGGAATGCAGCACGGCCTCGTTAAGGACGATCATGGCCTTGTCTCTCCAAAGCGTGCGGTCCTGTGAAATGTCCAGCCCCATCTCCTCCGCCACGGCGGGTAGGAGATTGTAGCGGTTGGTGTCGGTGAAGTTACGCGCCGCGATCTCCGTGTCGAGATACCAGCCGTTGAAAGGGGCGAGCCGATAGTGAACCCCACCCGCATCCAACATCATGTCGCTAACAGCGGGAATACAATGCCAGCGCAGCCCCATGTCAGCTACCCAAGGATGCTGAGGGTGTGTGATCAGCGTCTCCTGGCGGCAATCGGCGGGCAGTTCAAAGAGTTGTGGCTTTTCACCAGGAAGCTCAAGGACTAGCGGCAGGAGGTCGAAATGGGTGCCTCGTGGCTCCCAGCCAAGCTTGGCAATTCTTTGCGTCAGTTCGTTTTGGGCGGGGTCGCCGATCTGCTTGCCAGAGCGCAACCGCGTGCCCGCGTAGCGCAGAAGTTGGGGATTCCAAATGCGCGGTCCGGGTGTTTCCGGTCCATCGGGGGCAAAAACGCTGATCGCTGGACGTAGATCACCGCCGTTGAACGCGAAGCGCAGGTGGTCGAAAATCGCCTCTGCTATTTCCGCTGCGGTGGTGAGATGCCGGCAGTCTCGCAGGTGCAGCCCCTTCCAGTAAAGACGTCCCACACAGCGTTCGGCATTGCGCCACGCGATGCGGGCGGCGAAACCGAGTTCATCCGTGGTCTGCCGCCAGGTCCCGGTGGATGCGATCGCGTCCTGCACCTCGCGGATACGCTCAGTGGCGTCGGAGCCCGGAAATGATTCGTAAAAATACTGGGCAAGGAAAAGGGATGCCTCCGCCTCCGCCGGCAACTTGCTCTTCACGGGGACGGCCATGTTTGCCGGGCAGGCCGCCGAAAAGCCGGGGATGCGCCAGCTGCCAGGCTTGGGCACCGCCCCCTCCCCGCGCTGCGGGTGCAAAAAACTCTCGGCGATGGCCTGAATGCCTTCCAAGGCTTTGCAGACGCTGAGCATGTCCCGGTTAAAATCCTCAGGGCCGCAAATGATCGCTTCGCACGGACCCCGTTGGCTGAGCGATTGTTTCCAGAACTCGAGGGAAGGCCGGCCCGCCTTGGAAGTCATGATCTCTTCCAACTCGATGCGATGCTGACGGGCTTCTTCGCGCAATTCGCCGAGATAAGGCGCGCCCGCTTCTTCGCGATACACAAAATACACCACGATCGGGCGGCTGCCCGCGAGGGCACGCACTGCGGCCATTGCGGTGGTCACGCCAATGCCCGCCACGATGTAGAGCAGACTCCGCGGATCGTCAGCTCGCGGGCAGATCGTGCCCTGAGGCGGAGAGACCCGCACGAGTGATCCTTGAGGTGCATGGCAGATCCAATTCGAGAGCAGGCCGCCTTCCTCGATCTTGACGCCCAGCTCATATTTTGCCGGCCCGAATGCGGTCAGTGTGTAGGGGCGCCCCACCCATCTTTCATCCAGTAGAGCTTCCACTCGCACATGTTGGCCAGGCAGGGCCACAGGGAGCACGCCATCGACGGCCGGCACCAGACACGCACGCACTGAGCCCGCACAGAGGGCCTCCGTTTCGAGGTGGCACAGCAGGGACTCCTCCTCTCCCAACATCAGTGGCAAGCGCGAGCGACAACCGCCGCACACCGTTCCTGCACCCGTCCTGCGCATGAGCTCTTCCACTGTCTCCACACCCTGCGCGGCAAGGCGCAGGCGTGTGACAGTGGCATTGGTGCAGGCACACACCACCTCCGAACCGCCAAGGGCACGCTCAGATGCCGCCTCGGCCATCCAAATGCCATCCGAACGAAGCGCGGCAATCTGCCAGTTTTCCAAATTCCCCCCACGTAGCAGCACAGCCATCGCTTCAGGCAGGCCGGGCCAGTCATGACGTGCCCTCAAGCCTGCGACACGGCTGTCACCTTTCGAGAGCAGCAGCGAGGCACTTCCATCCGGTGTATTGACAATCTCCCTCGCGCCATCGGCCTCGACCGTACCCACTTCCACCATTTGGTTGTGCGAGAAATAGCGGACACGGACACGGCGGCCGCCCGCTTGTGAGTAGTCGGTGACTATGCAGCTCTGTCCGTCTGCCTCGCCGAGAAACCGGTAGGCGGTTCCCAGTCGGGGCATCTCATGCACGAAGGCGAGCGCCTTGAGCACCGTGCCCACTTCTGGCCCGGCTTGTTGGCCGACCTGCAGCACCTCCCCAGGGATTTCCAGCAATTCGGCCGTCGTCCCAGCCACCGCGTTGTAACGGCGCGGCGCGTGACTGGCCGCCTCGGTTTCGCCAAAAATGATTCCGGGTCCGAGCGTTTCGTGAGGAACAGGGCAGCCGGGTGGCAAAAGATTGATCTGGCCGGAGAGAATGAAAAAAGCGGTGGAGCCTGTTTCTCCCGCGCGGTAAACCGCGTCGCCCGTGGAATACTGTCGCGATGTCGGCGCGCCCGAACCTCCCGTGCTTGTCACGGCAGCCAGCTCGGCAGAAAGAGCACGGAGTTTTTCGAGGGATTGGACACGTCCGGCCTCATCAAAACGAGCCGCCGCCTCTGCATCGGAGGAAATCAGTTCGCGGAAGACCTCGGCGAGGATGAATGCCACTCTTCCCTTGGTCAGGGCGATGACCGTCGCATTGGCAAAGCGGCGGCCTGTTCGAAAACTTTGCTCTCCAAGAAGAGTTCCAGGCTCCGTCACCACCCGGACATGCGCCACGTGGGCACTCGAATCCTGCGTGAAGATGCCAAACCTCCCGTGCATCACCATAAAAACGCCGGAAGGCTTCATTCCTTCATGGATGAGCACTTGTCCCTCACTGATCTCTTGAACGGAGGCACCTCCGGCCAATTCCGACCATTTATCTGCCGGTAGACCGCGAAAAACCTCTGCTAGACGGGCTTCGATAGCACTGCGTTCACTGGGGGGGGGGGATGCCTGGCAGGTCATGAAAGCGGCTAATCAAAGATTGGGTGACGTGCGAGCTAAGACCGTGGGTGAAGCCTCTGCCAAACCCTCAGACGCGGTTACCCCAAAATCGACCCTGCATTCATCTCCCGCAAACAAGCTCCTCCTCAAGGGCGCCGGATGCTCTTCATGGCGCAAGAGATCCTTAAGGTGCATCCGATGAAGTGAGGTGATAGCGTGGGGCAACGGGCGAAGAGTCAGAAGGGCACTGAGTCACACCGAGGGTCGCAATCCCGCTCTGGCTTGAAGACACGAAGCTGTCAGAATTTCTATCTTCGTGGCCATTCGTTCCCAATGGATTGCAAGCCAACCTCTACCGGCCCAGCCTCGACGGGGAACCATAGAAAATGGAACAGGGTTTAACCTGTTCGCTTGGGCTGACAGCAAGCCATTAAGCAGGTTGCCAGCCATTTTTGGCATTTACGGGGGGAGATGCAGGGCGATCCGAGCCAGGATCTCGGGTGATGAGGCGGGCTGGGGCTTGAATGACGACGAGCGCTGAGTGCGGGCACGAGTTCCAGCATCCCTTTTGACCTCGGCGGACAGATCAGTAGCTGCGGGCAAACACCACGCGGCGCTTGCTGGGGCGGCCGGTGAGGAAGCAGGTGCCTTCCTCGGCGTATTGGTCGCCGTTGGGGATGCAGCGGATGGTGATCTTGTTCTCCTTGGCGATCTTTTCCTCCTCCTCCATGGTGCCGGCCCAGTGCATGAGGGCGAAGCCGCCGCCGTTTTCGTCGGCGAAGAAGGCTTTGAACTCGTCGAGGGTGTCGAGCTTCTTCATGTTGGCATCGCGCATGGCGGTGGCACGGGCGAGGAGGGCATCCTGGATCTCCTGGAGGCGCTCGGTGACGGTCTGGAGGAAGTCTTCCTTGCCGATGAACTCCTTCTCCTTTGGCCCCCGGTCACGGCGGGCGACGGCGACGCTGCGGCTGGTGATATCGCGTGGTCCCATCTCGACGCGGACGGGCACGCCTTTTTTGATCCATTCCCAGTTCTTCTGGCCGCCGGGAAGGTCGCGCTTGTCCACGAGCACGCGAAGGGGCTCGCCGCCGTAGGTCTGGGAGCGGAGGGTCTGGGCGAGCGCCTCGCAGGCATCGATGATCTCCTGGCGGGTGTCCGGCTTGGGTGTGACGGGCAGGATGACGATCTGCTGGGGAGCGACACGCGGTGGGAGCATGATGCCATCGTCATCGCCGTGGGCCATGATCATGGTGCCGATGAGGCGGGTGCTGACGCCCCAGCTGGTGGTGTGGGCGAACTGCTTCGTGTTGTCGCGGCCGAGGAATTGGATGTTCGCGGCCTTTGCGAAGTTCTGGCCAAGGTAGTGGGAGGTGCCGGCCTGGATGGCTTTTTTGTCCTGCACCATGGCCTCCACGGTCAGCGTGCGCACGGCGCCGGGGAAGCGCTCGCGCTCGGTCTTTTCGCCGGGGATGGTGGGGATGGCGAGGTGGTCGCGGAGGAAGTCCTCATACACCTTGTGCATGGTCTCGGTCTCCACGATGGCCTCCTCGGCGGTCTCGTGCGCGGTGTGACCCTCCTGCCAGAGGAACTCGGCGGTGCGGAGGAAGAGGCGCGGACGCATCTCCCAGCGCATGACGTTGCACCACTGGTTGATGAGCAGGGGGAGGTCGCGGTAGCTCTCCACCCAGCGGGCAAAGGCGGCGCCGATGATGGTCTCGGAGGTGGGGCGGATGACGAAAGGCTCGGCCAGCTCGCCAGTGGGGATCATCTTGGTGGAGCCGTCAGGCTGCTTCTGCGCCTCGAGGCGGTGATGGGTGACGACGGCGCACTCGGTGGCAAAGCCCTCGGCGTGCTGGGCCTCCTTTTCGAGGTAGCTCAGCGGGATGAGCAGGGGGAAGTAGGCGTTCACATGGCCGGTGGCCTTGAATTTGGCATCGAGCTGGCGCTGGATGTTTTCCCACAGGCCATAGCCCCAGGGCTTGATGACCATGCAGCCGCGCACCTCGGAGTTCTCGGCCATGTCCGCGGCGCGGATGACTTGTTGATACCATTCGGGGAAATCTTTTTCGCGAGTCGGGGTGATGGCGGTGGCGTTGCTCATGGAAGGGGGCGGAGAGTAGGGCAGGGAAGGGAAAGCGCAAGGCGCGGGAAGCATCCCGCGGTGGGTCAGGACTCCCGGCATTTCACATCGCGAAGCTGCAGGTCCAGGGCCCGCCCGGACATCTGGATCTCGACGAGGCACAGCGTGAGCGAGCCCAGCATGAGCACGAGGCTGATGCCGAAGGCCGCCTGCCCGGCCGCCTGATGCCCAAAGAAGAGGCAGGTCATGCTCACGACGCAGAGCATGAGGCTGAGCACGCCGAGGGATTGCATGTGTTTGATGATCTGGATGCGGCGGCGGAGATTCTGGATCTGCGCCAGCAGCAGCGGCTCCTGCGTGCTCTGCCAGTTCGCATGCAGCGCCCGCACCACGCTCGCTAGGCCGAGGAAGCGGTTGGTGTAGGCCAGCATGAGCAGGGAGATGGCCGGGAAGAGCAGTGAAGGCGTGGAAAGCGGGAGGTCAGGCAGGGACATGCGGGTGGTTCGTCGAATGCGGGGCGTTCGGCAAGCGGGTGGATGGAGAGTGGGGCGCACGGTCAAGCGGCCGAAGAACGCCGTCCGGCTGGCGAAAGCGGTGTCGCGCCAAGGCTTGCCACCGCACTCCACGACGCTGGCGCGTGGTTTGTGGGGGCGGCTTTGCAGTTGCAGGCGTTCGATCAAGACGGTTTAATGTCTTTGCATGGCAACAAAGCTCCAAACCCTGCTCGGCCAGCTTGGTCAGATCACCGCGCAACTGCGTGAGGTGCTCGGCATGGAGGCTTCGCAGGTGGTGATGGATAGC